>DBFOUY010000235.1:0-23218 GCA_048365975.1 Eubacterium sp. | reverse complement strand
AATTTCACCTTAACGGAGAATAAAATATGAGAATGAAAAGAAAAAAGAATCTGGAGGAACGTATCAACGCATCCTCAGATTACCTGAAAATAATGCATAATGAGTCATTGAATTACAATGATGCTGTAAATGAAAACCATAAAATTAATTTCAGTGAATTATTCGGCAACGATAAGCCTGTTTATCTTGAGGTCGGCAGCGGTAAGGGACAATTCGGCTGCACCTTTGCACAGCTTAACCCTGACAAAAATATCCTTTGTGTGGAAAGGAACAGAAATGTGCTTATTCTTGCAATCGACAGTGCAAGAAAAATGGGGCTTGATAACATCCGTTTTCTTTGCGGAACTGCCGAATACCTGCCGTCTTACATAGAGGAAAATTCTGTGGAGGAAATTTATCTTAATTTCTCCTGTCCGTTCCCAAAACACAAGCACATTGCGCACAGACTGACAAATCCAAGATTTTTAGAAATATTCAAAAGAATAATTAAGCCTGATGGTGTAATCTGTCAGAAAACAGACAATATGCATTTCTTTGAATACTCACTTGAGCAGTTTTCAGCCTGTGGATTTAAGCTGAGCAATATTTCACTTGATCTGCACAACAGTGATTTTGAGGGAAATATTGTAACTGAATATGAAAACAAGTTTGCATCTATGGGCTGTCCGATTTACAGATTAGAGGCAAGATTAAAATAAATAAAAAATTTTTTAATTTTTTCGGACACTTTTGATTTTTTATCGTCTATATAAGTGAAAGCTTTCAAATAAGCAAGAAAGGACGAGAGATTATGTCATTATTCAGAAATAAAAATAAAAGCACAGAAAATAAAAAAAATGTAATTAATGCTGCAACTATTGATTTAAGAGGCTATACAGCAAATGCACTGAAAGAAATTGATGCAATAAATGCCGCTATTGTTATTATGCCTAAAAACCCTGACAGTGAGTTTATTGAAGCGTATGCTGCAATAAAGGAAAAGAACATTGCAGAGGATTTAGTGCTTGATGAAAACCAGCAGCTAATCAATATGAGCGGAATTAAAACAATCAGTGATAATATTGCTGATGAAAACGGCATTTATGATGTAAGCGGAATAACCGTTATTAAGGGCTTGACTAAACCGATAAGAATGATAGCAAGCGGAATAACTGTTATTGACAACATCAGCAATGTCAGCTTTATATCAAAAAGCGGAATAACTGCTAATGTGGATTTTACAATCAGCGATGCAAAAGTCTTTTCAAAAGACATTGAGCTTGACAACAGATTTATTGAGCTTATGCCTGACTGCTCTGTTGTTGTGTGCAGCGGTGACATTGTTTTCAGCAAAGATGTCTGTGAAGAAACAATACTGAGCAAAAACATCTGCTTTATCACAAGCAAAAATATTGAGTGCAGTAAAAAAATCCGCAGTGCAGTTATGACTAAATCAATTGTAACAAATAAAGTAATCAACAATGGATAATGACAATATAGTAACCGTTTTCAACGAAATCTATGACAAATACTACAAAAAAATATTTGCCTATTTCAAGAAGGATTTCGGCAAAGACGATGCAGAGGATTTAACCCAGCAAACCTTTATGCAGCTATGGGCTTGGCTGCCAAACAGGTATGCCATTGAAAACAAAAAGGCATTGATATATCAGATTGCGAAAAATGTTAAGCTTGACAAATTCCGCAAAAACAAGCAGATGCTTGAAACAATGCTGCTGCCTGAGGATTTTGACCCTATGGACAGAAACAGCTTTTCAAACATTATTGATTATAAAATGTCTGTTTATCAGCTGAAGCCTAAGGAGCAAAGCCTGCTGCTTATGTCACTGCAGGGCTATAACAGCAATGAAATAAGCAAGGCATTGGGAATTACTCCGTCTGCTGTCAGATCACGGCTGCAAAAAATCAGAAATAAATTAAAATGATTTACAATATAATAAGTCTGATTTTCAATTCTTTATTTGCTGCTGCGGCAATATTTTTAGTTTGTGCAACAGCAAATACTGAAAGTGAAGCAGAGTAAAAAATCCCATCCGAAAAACTCGGATGGGATTTTATTATAACTATTAGTCAGCTGTGTATGGTAAAAGCGCAATATGTCTTGCTCTTTTGATAGCTGTGGTAAGCTCTCTCTGATGCTTTGCACAAGTACCGGTTACACGACGAGGAAGAATCTTTGCTCTTTCGGAAACAAATCTCTTTAATTTAGTAACGTCTTTGTAATCAATTACTTCTGTCTTTTCAACACAGAAAGCACAAACCTTTCTGCGACCCTTACGTGGACCGCCGGCTCTGTTATATGCCATAGTTAGTTTCCTCCTTTAAAATGGTAAATCGTCGTCATCATCGACAATCTCTTCAAAATCCGAATTATCAGCGCTTGCATAACTTGGTGCAGGCTGTGAGAATGCAGGATTTGCTGTACCGCTCTCAGCTTTTGAGCCGCAGAATGATACATTGTTAGCAACAACTGTTACTGACTTTCTCTTATTGCCATCTTTGTCAGTGAAATTGTCTGTCTGGATAGAACCCTCAACAGCAATCATTGAACCCTTGTGGAAATAACGAGAAATAAATTCAGCAGTCTGGCGCCATGCTGTAACATCAATGAAGTCAGCCTTTCTCTCTTCACCTCTTGCCTGATACTGTCTGTCACAGGCAATCTGGAAGCTGATTACTGAAAGACCGCTTGGTGTTGTTCTCAGCTCAGGCTCATAAGTTAATCTGCCCATTAAAACAACAGAATTAATCATAAATCAAGCCCTCCATTATTCGCCCTTAGCAACGATTAATGAGCGAAGAACACCGTCAGTGATGTTGATTACACGGTCAAGCTCTGCAGGGAATGATTCATCACAAGCAAAGTTAATAACAGTGTAGAAGCCCTCATTTTCGTAGTTGATAGGATATGCAAGTCTGCGCTTGCCCCAATCCTCAACTTCGCCAAGAGTGCCATTTTTGCTGATGAGGTCAGTAAACTTTGTTTTTAAAGCCTCAACTGCATCCTCTCCGTTTGCAACAGAGAAAACCATTACGATTTCATAATTCTTTAATGCCATTCTTCAGCACCTCCTTCTGGACATTATGGTCTGCATCCTTTAATGCAGACAAGGATTACCTTTAAATTAAAGGCTTGTGTATTATAACAAAAAATTCTACTTATGTCAATAAAATCTTTTTATTATACAAATTTTAAAACATCTATAATGTTTTCAATGGCAGGAACATCTGCTCTTAAATCAGTATCTTTAAACCAGCCATAGTTCATTCTGACTGCATTCATTCCTGACTCAACTGCACCCTGAATATCATTAATGGGGTGATCTCCCACATAAACACATTCGCTTGTTTTTAGACCAAGCTTGTCCGCTGTGTATCTGAATATTTCAGGGTCAGGCTTATGAATACCGATGTCACCGCTGACAACAGTTATGTCACAGTACTCGGCAAGTCCGCTGTTTTCAAGCTTATGATGCTGCAAATATGACGGACCATTTGTGATAATGCCTACAATGTACCCCCTGTTTTTCAGCTCAGCAAGAAGCTTTGGTGAATCAGGGAAAATAACATTATGGTCGCCGAAGCAGGTATCATAATGATTTGCAAGAGTTTCAGCAGACGGAGCATCATTCCAGCCCCACATCTTACAAAGCAGCTCATACCATTCAATTCTGTTGACATAACCGCCGTTGCCTGTTACACGCATATCCTGCTTGCGTTTCTCCCTTTCCTCTGCTGAAATATCAGAGCAGAAGGTGTCAAAAAATGCATCCATATAGCTTTCAAAGGCAGCCGTTCTGTCCTGCAGGGTTTCATCAAAATCAAACAATACTGCTTTTATCATTTATAAGCTGTGCCTCCAGTTCATTAACATTATTAAAATGCTTTTCGCCCCTTAAATATCTTAAAAGCTCAACTCTTATAGTTTTGCCGTACAAATCACCGCTAAAATCAAAAATATGAGTTTCACAAAGGGTGTGTTCAACCCTCCAGGTCGGACGATTACCTATATTTGTGAAAGCCTTATATTCTTTACCATCGACAAAAACACGGCTTTCATAAACACCGAATTTAACAGCAGCCAGTCCGTCAGGGTAGTTCTGATTAATTGTAGGAAAGCCGATAGTTCTTCCCCTTTTATCGCCCTGAAGCACCTCTGCCTCAAAGGTAAAATTATAGCCGAGCATTTCATTTGCTTTGCCGATTTCACCATCCTCAAGAGCCTTACGTATTCTTGTAGAGGAAATGGGCTCGCCGTCAAAATCGAGATGTTCAAGGATTCTTACCCAAACATCTCTGCTCTCAAGATATTTCCTCATATCAAGTGCAGACCATGATGCCATTTTACCGAAACGGAAATTGAAGCCGCACAGAATCATCCCTGCACCGAATTTTTCGACAAGGATTTTTTCGATAAAATCCTCGCCTGACATATTTTTTATTTCATCAAAATCAGCAAACACCACATTAGGATAACGGCTTTCAAAAATACTTTTCTGCATTAACGAAAACCTGTTGTTCACCGAATATATAATAACATCGCTTGCGCCTGTGATAACCAACTGATGTGCTCTGTGCATACCGTCAAAATCACCAAGTGCAATCGCTTTTCTTTTTTTATTTTCAGAATTATTCATACTAATCTCGTTTTACCAATAGTCTTTTAACAGCAAGCTCGCCCTTTTCAAAATCAGCCTCACCAAGACCGAGAAAAACTCCGTCAGGTGCATAAACTCTGTAAAGCCCTGTGCCGAGTTTTTTTCTTATTCTGTCAAGTGCCAGTGCACCGCCATTATAAAAACGCCTTGCCTGTGCCTCGGAAACATAAACCGAAGCATAGGGCTCAAGTATTTTTTCAATATCAATCAGCAAATCATCAAAGCCCAGTTCATTATCTCTTCTGTGCTGAAGCTCGGCAAGAGTAACACAGTCCTCTGTTTTAAAGCCCATCGCAAGAGTTCTTTCAAGTGAAATCATTGTTGCACCACAACCAAGTTCTTTGCCTATATCATCAATTAAGGAGCGGATGTAAGTACCTTTACTGCAAATCACATCAATAACATATTCATTATTCTCTGCACTCACAAGCTCAAGCTCCTTGATTTCAACCTCACGTGCACTGCGTTCAACCTCAATACCCTGCCTTGCTAAATCATAAAGTCTTTTGCCATCAACAGAAACAGCGGAATACATAGGCGGAATCTGCGATATCACACCTCTGAATTTATCAAGCACGGCTTCAACATCTGCTTTGTCTGCATTAACCTCATATTCAGCTGTAACGTTTCCTGTAATATCAAGGGTGTCTGTAGTTTTTCCCAGCACAAAGCCTGCTCTGTAACCCTTGTCACTGTCAGGCAGATAGTCAAGAAATCTTGTTGCACCGCCCATCATAACAGGCAATACGCCTGTTGCCATAGGGTCAAGCGTGCCTGTATGACCTGCCTTTTTTTCACGTGTAATTCCACGCACCTTAGCCACAACACCGAATGAGGTTATGTCCTTTTCCTTGCTGATACAAATTATACCTGTCATTTAAGTAATTCTCCGCACTTTTCAACAAGCTGTGCCTTTGCCTCGTCAACACCGCATTCAAATCTGCAGGCTGCCGCCTGGCTGTGACCGCCGCCGCCAAAAGCTCTTGCAAGCTCAGCAGCATTTACACTTTCAAAGGTGCGCAGTGATGCCTTGCAGGTGCCGTCAGCCTTTTCCCTTATAGTGATACCGATTTCAACACCCTCAATCTGTCGTGTGAGAGGTGCAAGTGCCTCAGTTTCCTGCTCATTTGAACCTGTCTTTTTATACATATCCTGAGTAACGGTAATAACGGCAACCCTTTCATTCTCGAAAAATTCCATAGATTCAAGAGCCATACGCTCAAGACGTGCATATGTTTTTGTTTTTGTTTCAAACATAACACGATTGATTGTTCCGTTATCAGCACCAAGCTCTATTAAATCGGCTGCCACACGATAGGTCTTTGCAGTTGTTGAAGCATACCTGAAACAGCCTGTATCAGTAGTAAGACCTGTATAAAGACAGCCTGCCATTTTGCTGTCAATTGAAACATCAAGTGCCTTGATTACATCATACATAATTTCACAGGCTGCAGGCGTATCCTCAAGCAGCAGATTATCAGCATATTCAGTATTTGTGCCATGGTGGTCAATACACAAATCAATATGGTACTGACCGTTAAGGTCACCCAGAAGGTTAGGTGTGGCAACATCAACAGCCACAACATAGCCCGGTTTAAATCTTATTGGTGCAATATCGTCAAAAAGATAATTATATTTTTTCGGTATCACATCACTGTTAATGACAGCACAGATTTTGCCGAGCTTCATTAAAGCACGGCAAAGTGCAAATCCGCAGCCCAGAGTGTCACCGTCAGGGTGAGCGTGGGTCAGGATTAAAATATTATCATTATCCTTTAGAAGTTTCGCACACTGATTAACGTCAATTCTCATTACTTATTTCCTTGATTTTTTCAAAAAGGTCCATACCCTTTGCAATGGAGTCATCGGCAATGAACTTAAGCTCAGGACTTTTTCTTAAATGAAGCCTTGAACCAAGCTGCTTTCTGATATATCCGCCTGCACTTTCAAGCCCTTTTACTGAGCTTTTTGCAGCGTCTATACCCTCCATTGCACTGATATATACTTTAGCGTAGCTTAAATCACCGCTCACCTCAACCTTAACAACAGTTAACATTCCGCTGATTCTGGGGTCTTTAAGCTCACGCATAATCGATATAATTTCTCTTTTTATATCCTCAGATATTCTGTCAATATGAAATCCTGCCATAATTAATCCCTGTATTCCTCAACAATATATGCCTGAAGAATATCGCCTGCCTGAATATCGTCCCAGCCCTCAAGACTGATACCGCACTCATAGCCTGAGGAAACCTCTTTTACCTCATCCTTAAATCTCTTTAAGTTAGCAAGCTTAACGTTGGCAATCTCCTTGCCCTTTCTGATAACTCTTACCTTACCGTCACGTCTGATGTTGCCTGAGGTAACAAGTGAGCCTGCAATAGTACCTGCTGAAGAGATTTTATAAACCTCTCTTACCTCAACCTCACCTGTATCGACATCACGATACTTAGGAGCTCTCATACCACGCATTGCTCTTTCAATATCTTCAATAGCATCATAAATAATGTCATAATTTTTAATTTCTACACCGTCACGGTTTGCATTATCGGCAGCAATCTGGTCAACAGCAGTATTAAAGCCTACAATAATTGCATTTGACGCACTTGCAAGCATAACATCGCTTTCACTTACCGCACCGACAGCACCGTGAACAATTTTAACGTTAACCTCATCATTCTCAATCTTGAGAAGTGACTGCTTAACTGCCTCAACTGAGCCCTGAACATCAGCCTTGATGATGATGTTAAGCTCTTTCATTTCACCCTCCTGAATAGTATCAAACAGGGTGTCAAGTGTAACCTTCTGGAACAGGCTGAACTCCTCTTCCTTAGCCTTTGCTCTTCTCTGCTCAACAAGAGTTCTTGCAAGCTTTTCGTCAGAAACGGCATTGAACTCATCACCGCTCATAGGTGCAGTGTCAAGACCCATAATCTCAACAGGAACAGACGGACCTGCACTTGTAACGTGATTGCCGTGATAATCTGTCATCGCTCTTATTTTGCCGACAGATGTGCCTGCAACAATAATGTCACCTGCATTGAGTGTACCATTCTGAACAAGCAGTGTTGCAACAGGACCTCTGCCCTTATCAAGCTTAGCCTCAATAACAACACCCTTTGCACTTCTGTTAGGATTAGCCTTAAGCTCACCCATTTCAGCAACAAGAAGAATTGTTTCAAGGAGCTTATCAATACCCATTTTTGTTTTAGCAGAAACAGGAACACAGATAACATCACCGCCCCATTCCTCAGGAACAAGCTCGTGCTCTGTAAGCTGCTGTAAAATTCTGTCAGGGTTTGCACCCTCTTTATCCATTTTATTAATAGCAACGATAATTTCAATACCTGCTGCTTTTGCGTGGTTAATAGCCTCAATTGTCTGTGGCATAATACCATCATCAGCTGCAACAACAAGCACAGCAATATCTGTTGCCATTGCACCCCTTGCTCTCATTGCAGTAAATGCAGCGTGACCCGGAGTATCAAGGAAGGTGATTTTTTCACCATTGATTTCAACCTGATAAGCACCGATAGCCTGAGTAATACCGCCTGCCTCTGTTGAGGTTACATCAGTATCACGGATAGCATCAAGAATTGAGGTTTTACCATGGTCAACGTGACCCATTACGCAGACTACAGGAGGTCTTGTGATTGCATTTTCATCGTCCTCAATTTCCTCCTCAATAATCTGCTCCTCAATTGTAACAACAACCTGAGGCTTAACCTTTGCACCAAGCTCTGTAGCAACGATTTCAGCAGTATCGTAATCAATAACCTCATTAACAGTTGCCATTACGCCAAGCACCATAAGCTTTTTAATAACCTCGGTAGCAGTCATACGAAGCATTGCAGCAAGATCACCTACTGTAATTTCAGCAGGCACTTCAATTGTAATCTGCTGCTTCTTTCTCTGCTCGGCAATACGTGCAAGACGCTGAGCCTCTGTTTCCTTCTTTGAACGGGCGTGCATACCCTGAGGCTTTTTCTTTCTGTACTGCTTTGATTTCTGATTAAGCTTCTGCTTATTCTGATAATCCTTCATCTGTGAAGCAGGGGCAATATCCTCATATTTCTGATTATATTTCTCTAAATCAACAGTATTAACACGAGTGTCAATATGTCTTGCTTCACCCTTTGTTCTTGCCTGAGGAGCTTTGCCTGCTCTTTTCTTTGCCTTCTCCTCATCTCTCTTTGCAGCCTGCTCTGCCATCTGCAGAATAGCTGCCTGACTCTGATGCTTTTTGTTACCGCTCTTTTTAGCGTTATCCTTTTTGAAATCCTTTTTATTATCTGCTTTTTTCTTCTTATTAAAGTAGGAGTCAAAGCTTTTTACACTATTTTCCTGTGTCAGCTTTTCAAAAATAATATTCAACTCTTTTTCTTCAAGCACTGTATTGGCAGATCTTTTGCCGTCACAATACTTTGAAAGAATGCCGATAATATCCTTGTTGGATTTTCCGAAATCCTTTGCTACATCTGATACCTTAACCTTAATTACCATTCGCATTTTCCTCCTGTTCAAGTAATGAAATGATTTTATCTGAAAAATTAACATCGTCAACAGTCATAACACCGGCTTTATATCCCACTGCAAAATGTATTTCATTAATAGTTATGTCTGCAACTATCAGCGGAATGTCAAGTTTAAAATTTTCAAGTGTTCTTTCAAACTCGCTCACAAGGCGTTTTGATGCGTCACTGCAAATCAGAACCATTTTTGCCTTATGTGCTTTTATTGACTTTTCTGCCATATCGTGCCCCATAGAGAGCCGTCCTGCCCTGCGTGCCATACCGAGCATTGACAATGTTTTATCCTTCTGCATTAATCATTTCTTCTTCCATATTATTGAAAACCTCTTCGCTTATCTGCATCTGAAATGCACGCTCAAAGGCTCTTTTTTTTCTTGCCTTTTTAAGACATTCAAGGTTTTTACAAACATAAGCACCTCTGCCTGCCTTTTTGCCGGTTAAATCGAGTGAAACCTCACCCTCACGGCTTTTAACAACCCTGACGAGTGTACGCTTGTCAAACATTTCTCCGCAGCCTACACACATTCTTAAAGGCACCTTTTTTGTTTTCATACTACCGCTCATAATTATTCCTGACCTTCAAAGAAGCCTGACTCAGGCTTAATGTCAATGTTCCAGCCTGTTAATCTTACTGCAAGTCTTACGTTCTGACCCTTGTTGCCGATAGCAAGTGAAAGCTGGTCATCAGGAACTGTTGCTCTGCAGGTCTTAACATCCTCATCAAGAATTTCAATTGAGCAAACCTCTGATGGTGCAAGTGCTGCCGCAATATACTCTGACGGGTCTTCACTGAATTTGATAATATCAATCTTCTCACCGCCGAGCACCTCAACAATGTTTGATACTCTCTGACCACGAGGTCCGATACAAGCACCAACAGGATCAACATCCTCATCCTTGGTATACACTGAAATTTTTGTTCTTGAGCCTGCCTCACGTGAAACTGACTTGATTTCAATAGTGCCGTCATAGATTTCAGGTACTTCCTGTTCAAACAGACGGCGAACAAGACCGGGATGTGTTCTTGATATCATAATCTTAGGACCTTTACCGCCCTCTTTAACATCCACGATAAACACCTTGATTGTCTGTCCCTCGGTAAGCACCTCGCCCGGAACCTGCTCACTCTTAGGAAGAACAGTCTGATTTTTGCCGATTTCAATTGTTGCATTACCTGTAATCGGGTCAATTCTTTCAACCTTAGCTGAGATAAGCTCCTGATTTTTAGACTTGAATTCCTGGAGCATCTGACCTCTTTCAGCCTCACGGATACCCTGACGGATTACGTGCTTGGCTGTCTGAGCAACAATTCTTCCGAAATCCTTTGTTTTCAAAGGAATATCAATTGTTTTGCCTACCTTTGCTGACTTGCGGTAAACCTGTGCCTCCTCAAGTGTAAGGTCTGTATCAGGATCCTCAATTTCATCAACAACATTTTTAGTTACATAAACCTTGATTTTCTGCTTTTCTTCATCAATATCACAATGAACAATATCCTTGCCATTGTAATCGTGCTTTGCAGCAACAATTATTGCTGCTGAAATCTTCTCATACAAATAATCAGCAGGGATTCCTTTTTCTGCCTCCAGAAGCTTTACTGCTTCAAAAAACTCTTTACTCATTTTTCCTATCATCCTTTCTGTTGGGTTATAACAACTCAGTTATTAAAATCATTTATATCAAAATCATCCAGCTTAACAAATGATGTTTCCTTTTTGTTAACGCTGATGCTTTCACCGTTTTCAAGTGTAACAGTAAGCTCACCACTATTATATGAGCTTAGCACACCGCTGAAATCCCTGACCTTGTCAATGGGTCTTATCAATCTTAACATTACAGGGCTGCCGACATATTTTTCAAAATGTGCGTCTGTAACAAGCTCTCGTTCCACACCTGGAGAGCTTACCTCTAATGTATAGCTCTGACTGATGGGGTCAGCCTCATCTAAAGGCTTTGTGATTGCATGTGTAAGATCAACACAGTCATCTATTGAAATTCCGCCCTCTTTATCTATAAATATTCTCAGGTACCAGTCAGTACCCTCCTTAACAAAGCGAATGTCCCATAAATCAAGATCAAGCTCCTTTGCATAAGGCTCAACAATCTCAGTAACCTTTAATACGGTATTACCTTTGCCTGCCATAAAAAACCTCCTTAGAATAATAAGAGAGCGAGCCAATCGGCTCACTCTCACCATGAGATTATGAATAATGCTACTAATATAATATCACTTTATTTTAAAAAGTCAATACTATAATTAAAGATCATCAATTAGAGATCATCTGCATCCTGCACAGGCTCTTCAAGCTCCTCACCATAATAAGTGCTTTCTGTTACCCCTGTATAGCTGCCGTTAACATCACTGTTGACCATTTCAGGACTGATATATGATGTTAAATCAATAATTTCTTTTTTGTTCTGCTTTTTATTTTTCTTTTCCATAAATAATCACCTCTGCATTATTCTTTGCAGAGGTGTTATTTTTATTATAATTTTTCCACATCAATATTAGCAATTTTATTCATAAACTGCTTAGGGCTGATGATTTCACCCATTTCAAGCAGGTCGTCCATATTCAGGTTAAAATTATTAACGTAAACCGGAATATCATTATACTCGATATCAATATGCAAAACAGCGGCATCTGCCATAATCTGCTCAGGGTCATAGGTATTTATATTGTAGTTCTTTTTAACGACCGTTTCGTGATTTCTGACATATTCAAGAACAACGCTTCGCTGACTTTTTGAAACAGTGATATACCTTTCGTCGTCCTTTGAAACAGCAAGCGCCATTGGCATCTGTGCAACTGCCTTACAGGCACCTGAGTTCACAAAAAACTCATTGATAAAAATGGACTCCAGCTTCGTTGTATCATCAGGAACAATTATTGCCAATATATATTTACTGAGCTTTTTGCCGTAATTCTCTTTCATAAACTCTTTGAAATAATATTGACTTTCAGCAATTTTCTCAGCAAATTCGTGATAAAACGGAATATTAGGAAGCGGATTAAGCGACGGCACATTAAAAGGCTTGAAGCCCTCACCGTCCCTGTCTTTAACAAGAATATGATTGTTTGTAACAATCATAGGAATTGTTTTTGCCATTATGTCACCTCGGCACTTTCAATATATCTGATGAATATATATTTTACTATAATTCTGTTTTTAAATCAACAACAGTCGCAAATTTTTATTTTTATAAAATTTTAATGAAATATGATAATATTTGTGGTACAATGTAGAAAAGTATATATTTCAGTTAGGGAGTGATTAAAATACCTGATTCAGAGGAATTAGACAGAATTTTAAAGGAGCTTAAGAAAAAAGACGAACCTGCCGAAGATAACCAAGTCAAAGCAGAAGAGCCTGAATTCACAGCATCAGAGGAAACACCTTTAAAGGAAGAAGCTTCAGAAGAGGCACAAACAGATATAATATCGGGTGATTTTGAAATCACCGAACAAAATGACTCACCACAAATAACTATTAGTGATGAGCCTGAATATGAAGAATACGAGGAAATTAACGTGTCAAATTTAAACAGCAATAAAAAGAAAATCATAGCTATTGCCGCTGCGGTCGTGGCGGTTATAGCAATTATTGTTGCCGTTGTTCTTATCAAGGGAAACAACAAGGAGCCTGAAACAACCGCTGTAAGCACAACAGCACCAACAACAGCCGCACCTGTTATTGTAAACAACCCATTGACCAACGAGGGTGGCTACAATCAGAATGCCGCAAATGCAAGACCTGTTGCAATAGTAGTTGAAAATGCTGCACAGGCAAGACCGCAGTGGGGTATTGACGATGAAACCCATTCACCTGATATAATTGTTGAGGGTGAGGTTGAAGGCGGCGAGGCAAGAATGCTTTGGCTCTATGCCGACTACACTGCTCTGCCTGACCAGATTGGTCCTATCAGAAGTGCACGACCTCCGTTTATAAAATTCAGTGAAATGTTTGATGCTGTCTTCATTCACTGGGGACAAAGCTCCAGCAAGGGCAATTATATCGGAGCAAACACTGTATTTCAGCAGGATAGCGTTGACCATATCAACCAGATGGCTTTCAGTGACAAGGTCGGTCTTTTCGGCAGAGATAAATCAAGAGGTGTATCATCGGAGCATACAGGTGTTATTTACGGTGATAAGCTTGCAGATGCAATTGCACAGGAGGGCTTCAGAACAGAGGCTAAGGACAGCAGCTATACAAAATTCAATTTCAATGATGAGGACAAAGCAGTCAGCGAAACCGTTTGCAGTGCAATAGATGTAAGATTTTCAAGCAGATCAAAAACAAGAAGCTGGGCTTTCAGTGACGAAGATAAAATGTATCATTCAACCGACTATAAAACAGACGTTGCAAGAAAGAACATTCTTGTTTTATATGACAACACCGAATATGTTGTTAAAGAAAACTACAAGGGCAGCGGCTCAAGTGAAACCTACTGTGAATATAAGTTAGCAGGTGGTACAGGCAAGTTTGCCACAATGGGCACAATTACAGACATAACCTGGTCTGTTGAAAACGGCGTTCTTGTTCTTAAAGACAGTGAAGGCAAGGCATTAAGCCTTAACACAGGCACAACATGGATTGGCTGGGCATCAGCTAACAACGGCGGAAGCATTTTATAAATAGACAATAAAGGCAAGCGATAATATCAAATCTATCGCCTGCCTTTGCTTTTATGAAGGAGAATATTGTGGGTATTTCAAATTTATCCGTTCAACAGATTGCAATTGAAACCATTGAATATATCAAAAAACAAATATATCCGGGAATGCCATTATCAGAAATAAGAAAAAAGTGCGAAGATAAAATGATAAGTCTTGGGGCAGATTCATTCTGGTATTATAACATAGGTGCTTTAATATACGCAGGCAGTGAAACTACCATTTCTGTTTCAGGCAAGGAATATAAAACCTCAGACTATAAAATTCAGGATAATGATATAATAACCATTGACCTAAGCCCGCAGATTCATCATATCTGGGGAGATTATGCAAGAACAATTATTATAGAAAACGGAAAAGCTGTGAAGAGTACTGATGATATACAACAAACAGAATGGAAAAACGGACTCATCTTTGAAAATCAGCTTCATCAGCACTTGACGGAATTTGCAACTCCGCAAACCACCTTTGAAGAATTATACTACGAAATCAATAATCTGATTTACAGCAGCGGATTTAAAAACCTTGATTTTAATAATAATCTCGGTCACTCAATATGCCGTCACAAGGCATTGCGTGTTTACATTGAAAAAGGGAATAAAAAGCCTTTATCGTCAGTAAGATATTTTACATTTGAGCCGCATATTGCATTGCAAAACGGCAGCTTCGGATATAAAATGGAAAATATTTACGTCTTTGAAAACGGAGTACTGAAATCTTTAGAATAATTGAATAAACACCGCATTTGAAAAGACATCAAATGCGGTGTTATTTTATCTGTTAAAAATATTTTTGACTGTTTTAATTATTTCTCCGTTTCGGTAATACACACGGGGAACACGTCTTGCTATTTTACAAGGCAACTCATAATTAAAGGAATGAGCGTTATTGGAGATTTCCTCCATTGTGAGCACTGCATCACCGTCTGTTCCCACAAGTGTTACCTCATCCTCCACCTTAACATCCGGTATATCGGTAACATCAATCATAAACTGGTCCATACACACTCTGCCGATAATATTTGCATAATGACCATTAACAATAACTCTGCCCACATTACTGAGGCATCTCGGATAACCGTCAGCATATCCTACAGGAACAGTTGCAACCACAGTATCCTTTTCAGTAATATATGTGCCGCCATAGGATATTTCCCTGCCTGTCTCAAGAGTTTTAACATAGCTGATATGGGTTTTCCATTCCATAGCAGGCTTCAGTGACAGCCTTGACTTATCAACATCCTCACTCGGATACAAACCATATGTAACAATGCCCGATCTTACCATATCAAAGCAGTCATCAATCATCATTATACCTGCAGAATTATTAAGGTGCTTTATCGGAATGATAATGCCTCTTTCGCAGAGCATTCTGTTAAACCTCTTAAACAACTCAAGCTGATTATATGTTTTTGTCAGGTCGCTTTCGTCTGCTGTCGCAAAGTGAGAAAATAATCCCTCTGCTTCAATATTCGGCAAATCAGCAATTTTTCTGCACATATCAGCATTTTCTTCATTCACCTGAAAGCCTATACGGCTCATTCCCGTATCAGTGCAAAAATGGAAAGGCATTACCTTTCCCTGCTTTTCTGCCTCAGCAGACAGTGCAAGTGCATTTTCATAAGTAAAAATCGGTATGCGAATATCATATTTAACAACAGTTTCATACTCACTCGGTGAAACATAGCCAAGCACAAGAATCGGCTTATTAATACCTGCCTCTACAAGCTCCATTGCTTCGTCAACACAGGCAACACCGAAAAAATCACATTTATCCTGTAAAAATCTGCTGACCTCAACAGAGCCGTGACCATAGGAATCCGCCTTGACAACAATTAACAGCTTTGATTTTTTATCTATTCTTTTAAGAATATTATTGACATTATATTCAATTGCATCTAAATCTACTTTTACATAAGTTCTGTGATACATAAATACGCCCCATAAAAATGATATTAGATATATTTTAATACTATGTGCCGAAAAAGTAAAGAGAATAAAAATAAAAAAGAAAGAAGGTCGCAACTGCACTTGCGACCTTCCCCTCTCTGTTATTACAAACTGTGGAGGACCATCAGAACGGAATGGTGCGGCCCATTCCGTATCTCAAGTTTATTATAGTTAATGTTGCATAATTTGTCAATAGTTTTGCTGATTTTTTTTATACAATACGTCCACTTCATTATTCTGAAGTACTAACAAAAAAAGGTAACAAAAATTTTTTTGAAAAGTTCCCTTTTTAGGACAGTTGTACGCCGCACAATTTACACAGAACAATTGTTCTGCTAACATAGTAATCGTCCACTCAATACATTTTGAAAGAAGGGTAGCAATGACTATTGATGAATTGGCTCGTGAATACGAGGAACAGCACAGAATCCTGCAGAACAAAATTAAAGGCTTAAGACCATTAATGTGTATATACACAGGCGAGGATTTACTGCTGCTCAGAAAAAGAATTTCAGTTTATAACGATATGGCTTGTGAATGCAAAAGAATTTCAGCTTTGCTTTCCCGCTATTATAATGAAGAGGAGGAAACCGTATGATAAGCTTTGTTGAGGAATATATGTCAGACAAAAGCATTAATAATGATGAGTGTGAATGTGACGGTCAGAAAATAATGCTAAAAGCAATGTCAAAGGTGCTTCCGCTGATTATAAAAAATGAGCTGACCGACAGGCAGAGCCTTTGCCTGAGGTTATTTTATGTACATAACAAATCACAGCTTGAAATCGCTAAGGAGCTTAAGCTGTCACAGCCTACGGTCAGCAGACACATAAGCACCGCAAAGGATATAGTGAAAAAACATCTTAACTATTGCCTTTACACCGTAAATTCGGCAAATGAGCAGTGGCTGAAAATTTAAGCAATTAAAAAAAATCAGCCACGCTCTATATAAACAGCGAATAAGGCTCAGGCTGTTCTGCGGCTGTAAAGCACCTGAGCTAATCACCGCTGATAAGTAAAGTGAAGATAATAAAAATTAATCTTACACTTTGTTTGAAAAACTTTAATAACTGTAATAAAAAACGCACCTCTTTATACTATGAGGTGCGCTCTTTTTTGTTAAGAATATTATAGAATTATAAGACCAATTAAAAACATAACCGCGTAAATAATCGGCTGATGTGCAAGGTAAACCCAAAGGCTGTTTCTTCCGACAAGGCTTAAAAAGCTGCTCCTTTTCTTATATGCCGCATCAGGCAGCTTACCCTCGCTTACAGGCTTTCCGAGAAAAGCACCTGCGAAAAACATAAATATCCACGGTATTAACGGAAAATAGTCTGCACTGTAAAATGCAGAATTATGAAGCCCCAGCGGTGCAAACAGATTACTCTGCATAAGTAATGACGGCAAATCAATCAGACCGAAGCAGATACTTCCGCTGTCGATGCCATAGAAGAATAAAAACAGTATTGCCGACACAATTGCACCGACTTTATAATTTACCTTTTTTATCAGCGGCATTGATAAGCCTGCTGCAATCATACAAAAGCCAAGGCAATGCAGAATACCAAAATAAATTTCACATTCTATGAATCCGAAAAGCGGCATAATCAGTGCAGTAACAATCGTTATCACTCCGCTGCAGATAAGAACTAAAAAACCCCTTTTAACTGCATTTCTTGAAAGACGTGTGCACACGCCCGAAATAATTATAAAGACTGCCCAGAATACAGGCTGAGCATAGCACAAAGCATCAAATATTCTGTAACCCCAGCCAAGACCAAGCACATCACCAACATCAAGAAATGAATGATGCACTATCATACAGATTATTGCAAAGCCGCGGATTTCATCAAGCAGATGAATACGCTTTCTTTTTTCCTTCAAAGCTATGTGCCTCCTGTAATTTAATCTAATGCATATTGTATCACAATTCTTTTATATTGTATATAATAAAAAAATATGTTATACTATACCAAATAAATTCAGAAGGTGATAGTATGAAAAATTTGTCATCCCCACTTGTTGGTAAAGCAGTCACAACAGTTGATAACACAAACTCTGCCGCTGCGGTTAAATCAGGCTCACTCGATGTTTTTGCAACACCTATGATGCTTGCATTAATGGAGGAGGCAACCTGCAATGCAGTTGCTGAGTTGTTAGAGAGCGACGAAACCACTGTCGGTACAAAAATATCTGTAACTCACGACAAGGCAAGCGGTATAGGAACAAAAATAACCGCCGAAGCCTCTCTCAAAGAAATTGACGGAAGAAGGCTTGTTTTTGAGGTTTCAGCCACAGATGATAATGGCGATATTATCGGTAAGGGCGAAATCGAGCGCTTTCTTGTTTACAGCAAAAAATTTATGAACAGGGTTAACGGAAAATGAGATATAATACAGTAATTTTTGATTTTGACGGCACTGTATGCGATACAGGAGAAGGCATTCTTAAAAGCGCAAAATATGCACTCGATTACTTCGGTTATGAAACACCTGATGATTATAATGAGCTGACCTGTTTTATCGGTCCTCCGCTCCTGATTACATTTCAGGAGAAATTCGGTGCTGACCCTGTAAAGGCAGAGGAGCTTGTAAAAAAATTCCGTGAAAGATACACAAACACAGGGCTTTATGAAAGCTGTCTTTACGATGGCATAATCAGTCTGTTAAAACGACTTAAAGCTAACAATATCAGGCTTGGTATTGCATCATCAAAGCCTCAGCACTATATTGAGGCTCTTCTTGAAAAATTCGGAATAAAATCACATTTTGACTGTATCTGCGGTGTTTCCTTTAAAGCAGACTGTGAATCAAAGGCAAGTATTATCGGCAGATGCCTGAATGAGCTCGGTGCAAATGCAAAAGAAACAATTATGGTTGGTGACACCCATTTTGATATCGACGGTGCAAAGCTTAATCAGATTGACGGTGTCGGTGTTTTATGGGGCTACGGCTCAAAGTTTGAGCTTATTGAGGCACAGGCAAAATTCATAGCTGAAAAGGTTGACGATATTGAGGCAATCGCCCTCGGCTTTTATGAGCAGACTGAGGAAGTCAGCTGGAAATTCAAAGGGAACATAATCAACGTTCACCACGACAGCATCACATTAGCTGACGGCACACCTGCAATGCGTGAGGTCGTTGACCATCCGGGCGGTGTGGCAATTGTTGGTTTAACTGATAATAATGAGGTTCTGCTCGTAAGACAGTTCCGCTATCCGTATAAAGAAACAATTTATGAAATCCCTGCAGGAAAGCTTGAATACGGCGAAAATCCACGTGAGGCAGCAATCCGTGAATTCAGTGAGGAATGCGGTGCGTCGGCAGAAATATTTGAAAGCCTCGGCGAAATATATCCCACACCGGGATACTGCGGTGAAATAATAAGAATTTTCTATGCCGCAAATCTCAGCTATGGCGAACAGCATCTTGACGAAGATGAATACCTTGATGTAATAAAAATGCCATTTGACGAATGTGTCAGAAGAATAATGAGCGGTGAAATCAAGGACGCTAAGACAATAACAGGTATACTCAAATTAAAGGAACTCAAAAGATTATGACAGCATATCTTGACAACTCAGCAACAACAAATCCAAGCGAAGCCTGCGTTAATGCCGTGAATAAAATGCTTACAGAAAGCTGGGGTAATCCCTCAAGCCTGCACTCTCTCGGTGTAAGCTCTGCGAAAGAAATTATTCTTGCACGCTCGGCTGTTGCAGAAAGCCTTGGTGCAGAAAAAGAGGAAATTATTTTTACCTCAGGCGGAACAGAGGCTAACAACCTTGCGCTTTTCGGTGCTGTTAAGGCTAAAAAAAGACTGGGCAATAAAATCGTTACCACAGCAATTGAGCACGAAAGCGTTCTTCAATCAGCACAGGAGCTTGAAAAGCAGGGCTTTGAGGTAACGTATCTTCAGCCTGATGAATACGGATTTATCAGCGCGGAGCAAATAAAAGAGGCTGTTGATGATAAAACAATTCTTGTTTCAATAATGTATATCAACAATGAAATCGGCTCTGTTATGCCTGTTGAAAAAATCAGACGTATAGTCACAAGAGCAAACAGCCCTGCACTCATACATATTGACTGTGTTCAGGCATACGGAAAAATCCCGATAAATGTTAAAAAACTCGGCATTGATTTAGCTACTGTATCTGCACACAAAATCCACGGACCAAAGGGCGTGGGTGCATTGTATGTTAACAAATCCGCAAACCTTACAAATCAGAATTTTGCAAGGACCTTCGGCGGAGAGCAGGAAAGGAAAGTCCGTCCGGGCACAGAGGCTGCACCGCTTATCGCAGGCTTTGGTGCAGCAGTTAATGAGCTTGATTTATCAAAACAGCAAAAAGACAGAATAAAAGAGCTTAATGCATATGCAAAAGAAAAATTACGTCAAATTGACGGATTAACTTTTAACAGCAGTGAAAATGCATCGCCCTATATCATAAATATTTATGTGCCCTCATTTATGCGAAGCCAGACAATTCTTCAGGAGCTATCATCAAACTACAATGTTTATGTCAGCAACGGCTCTGCCTGTGCAAAGGGTAAAAAAAGCCACGTACTCACTGCAATTGGTCTTTCAAACGAAGCACTGGACAAAAGCATAAGAATAAGCTTTTCAAGATATAACACAAAGGAAGAGGTTGACTTGCTTGTAAACGCTCTTACTGAGCTTATACAAAAGCACCCTCTGTAAGGAAAATATTATGAAAGAAATTATACTTGTAAAAAATGGTGAGCTTGCACTCAAAGGACTTAACAGAAGCTCATTTGAGGACATTCTCATCAAAAATATGAACAGAAGGCTCAGTGACCTCGGCTCATTTGAGTTCACTAAAAGCCAGTCAACAATAATGGTTGACCCTATTGATGACGATATTGACCTTGACGATGCAGCTGACATTGTGTCAAGGGTTTTTGGTATTGCAGCACTGTCACGTGCCTGCGTATGTGAAAAGGATTTTGAGGATATTAAAGCAACTGCACTTAGCTATTTGAGCGAGGAGCTTGAGGATGCAAAGACCTTTAAGGTTGAGGCAAAGCGCAGTGACAAGAAGTTTCCTATGAAATCTCCTGAAATATGCAGGGAGCTTGGCGGATTTCTTCTGTCAAAATTTCACAATCTCAGCGTGGATGTTCACAACCCTGACATAACAGTTACTGTTGAGGTGAGGGACAAATATGCTTTTGTAAGGGGCAACAATATCAAGGGTGCAGGCGGTATGCCGACAGGCACAAGCGGCAGAGCAGGCATACTTATCAGCGGTGGAATTGACTCCCCTGTTGCGGCATATATGATGGCAAAGCGTGGCATTGAGCTGTGCGCAATTCACTTTGCATCACCGCCTTACACATCAGAGCTTGCTGAAATGAAGGTTATGGAGCTTCTTAAAAAGGTTGCACGCTACTCAGGTGTTATCACAACATACGTAGTGCCCTTCACAAAAATTCAGGAGGCTATCCGTGACCTGTGCCCTGAGGAATATTTCACCATAATTATGAGAAGAATTATGATGATGATCAGTGAAAAGCTCGCAGTCCACCAGAACTGCCATGCACTGATTACAGGCGAAAGCGTCGGTCAGGTAGCAAGCCAGACAATGTATGCACTTGCATGCACCGACTGTGCAGTTAATATGCCTGTGTTCAGACCTTGTATCGGTATGGATAAGGAGGAAATCATTGCAATATCACGCAAAATTGATACCTTCCAGACTTCAATTCAGCCATATGAGGACTGCTGCACTGTGTTCACCCCTAAACACCCAAAAACAAAGCCGCACATTGATGATGTAATCAAGGCTGAGGCAAATATTGAAAACCTTGAGGAGCTTATGAACGAAGCTATTCAAAATGTGAAAAAGGTGATTATAAAGTAATGAGTGATAATAATAATATCGACAATAACAGCACCATTGACGAAATTTTAAGTGAATATAAAAACCATAAGGAGCAGCGAGAAATTCGTGAGGTTGAGCCTATTGAGCCGCCTAAAAGACGTGAGGAGCTGATTGACTTTTCTGCTGACAGTGATGATGCACCTGCAAAAAAATTAAAGCAAAAAAAAGAGTGCCCTGAAAAAACTCCTGAGGAAAAAGCAGCAATAAAAGCCAAACGCACTGAAACCTTTAAGAAAATCCTTAAAGTTATTTTCAGCAAAAAGGTTATTCTTCCCATTCTTGCAGCGGCAATAGCAGTCGGTGCAGGCTTTGGAATAAAATACGCTGTCGACTATTCAGAAACCGCTTATCTTAAGCCGTATACAGAAAAATATCCTGATGTTCAATTCCCTGTTGGTATACTTGAAAAGTATTGTGATACCTATGGCGCTAATCCCAACGCTGTCGGTCATATTGCAATAAGCGACATCGGCATTGATATGATTGTTGACAAAAGCATATCTGCACCTATTAACGAAGGAGCAACCGCTAAAAACTTTGTTGTTTATCTTGATGATAACAAGCTTGAGGAACATTATAAAAATGCCGAAGCATATAATCAATCCTCAAAGACAGTAACCTATACAAACTGGCTTGAGGACTATAATTTCCAGGTGCTCGGTGCATTTTACACCAACACAGATGAAAAAGATGATGACGGTTATATTTTCCCATACAATGTAACAGAGAAAATGACCTTTGACAGTACTAACCAGTATCTCGACAGAATTAAAAGCCGACTTATGTATAATGTATCAAATGTTGAGCCACAGCGAAGTGATACATTCCTAACTCTTTCCTGCCCTACAGATTACAAGGAGGGCTACAGATTTGTTGTAATCTGCAAGGCTGTCGAGGAAATTGACACCACTGCACAGGCAAAGGATAAAGATGCAAAGGATGTACGTAAAACTGCCAGTGAATACGAAAATGAAAAGGATAATAAGTTCCGCTTTTCAAGCCACTGGTACCCTGAAATCGTTATAGCAAACAGTGACGGCACAGAATCAACTGTTAAAAAAACAATTGATGATTACAAAAAAACAAAATAACAAATAAAAATGCAGTGCGTTGTGCACTGCATTTTTATTGATGTTCATTATTTCAATGTTGTAACAGCCTTTCCGCTGCTCCAGGGGGAATAAAAGGTTTTTCCGTTGGCTTTGTAGAATGTCTGTATACGTACATAATACTTTTTTCCGCCTGCTCTGCCTGTGATTGTTTTGCTGACATTATTTGAACCAAATACATTTACATAAGCAGCATTTGAGAAATCGCTTTTTGTTGCATACTGAATCTTGTAGCCTGTCACAAAGCTTGACTGCTTATTCCATTTGAGCGTGAAGCCGTTTTTGACTGCCTTGATACCGCCCTTGTTGCTTGCAAGGAAATCTGTTCCCTTAGGATTAATGCAGTAACCAATTGTTTTTGAACCGCTGTAATTACCCTTAA
>DBFOUY010000234.1:0-12092 GCA_048365975.1 Eubacterium sp. | reverse complement strand
ATAATACATTCAATATGGGTACAGGTCTTGTTATTGCTGTTGATGCTGATAAGGCAGACGAGGCAGTACGCATTCTTAAAGCAAATGGTGAGGATGCTGCTGTTATCGGTGAAATCAAGTCAGGCGAAAAGGGTGTTGATTTAGTATGATGAATATTGCTGTTCTTGTTTCAGGCGGCGGAACAAATCTTCAGGCACTTATTGATGCCCAGAGCCGCGGCGAAATAAAAAACGGAAAAATCACTTGTGTTATTTCCTCTAATCCTGGTGCTTATGCACTTGAGAGAGCAAAGAATAATAATATTGAAACAAAGGTTGTTGACCGTAAGGATTACAGTGACCGCAGTACTTACACTGTTGCTGTTCGTGATGCATTGCTTGATGCAAAGGCAGACCTTGTGGTTTATGCAGGCTTTATGACAATTCTTGATGAGCAGATTGTGGAAGCATTTCCGAATAAGATGATGAATGTTCATCCTGCACTGATTCCTTCCTTCTGCGGCAAGGGATTTTATGGTCTTCACGTTCACGATGCAGTGCTTGCAAGCGGTGTTAAGCTGACTGGTGCAACAGTTCATTTTGTGACTGAGGACTGCGACGCAGGTCCTATAATTATTCAGAAGGCAATTGATGTTAAAAATGATGATACCTCGCAGACTCTTCAGAAAAGAGTTATGGAGGAATGTGAGTGGAAAATACTTCCTAAAGCAGTTTCTCTTTTCTGTGAGGGCAGAATTAAAATAAACGGTAATAAAACAGAAATTATTTGAGGTGACTTTATGCAGATTAAATCACTGGCTGAAGAGCTTAATACAAATACATATCCCGGCAGAGGAATTGTAATCGGCAAATCTAAGGATGGCAAAAATGCTGTTATTGCATATTTTATTATGGGCAGAAGTGTTAACAGCCGTAACCGAATTTTTGAGGTTAACGACAGAGGCGGTATCCGCACCAAGGCTTTTGATGAAAGCAAGATGGAGGATCCGAGCTTAATAATTTATAACCCTGTGCTTAAGCTTGATGGCAAAACAATTGTTACAAATGGTGATCAGACAGATACAATCTATGACTTTATGAGTGAGGGGCACTGCTATCGTCACGCTCTTCTCACACGTGAGTTTGAGCCTGATGCTCCTAACTATACACCAAGGATTTCAGGTGTTGTTAAGCCGAATGGTGACTATGTTCTTTCAATTCTTAAGTCAAATATGGGTAAGCCTCAGTGTCTGAGATATTTCTTTGAATATCCTGCAGAGGCAGGTCTGGGTCATTTCATTCATACATACAAATGCGACGGCGACCCTATTCCGAGCTTTGAGGGTGAGCCTACTCCTGTTGAGATTGACGGCGACATTGATTCATTTACAAATATGGTGTGGGAAAATCTTAATGAGGATAATAAGGTTTCACTTTTCACACGTTTCATTAATCTTGAAACAGGCGAAGAAGACACAAGAATTATAAATAAGAATAAATAAATTCAGCTATATGGGTGACTTAAATTTTGAGGTCACCCTAAAATGCTATATACGGAGGATGTTATGAAGGTACTTGTTGTTGGCGGCGGCGGACGTGAGCACGCCTTAATCAGAAAAATAAAGGAATCAGAAAAGGTTGACAGTGTTGCATGCTGTCCCGGTAACGGCGGAATATCATATGACGCTGACTGCTATAATGTTTCAGCTACAGATATTGATGATGTTGTAAATCTCGCCAAAGAAATCAAGGCGGATTTTGTTGTTGTTGCACCTGATGACCCGCTTGTTGCAGGTATGGTTGATGCTCTTAATGCTGAGGGCTTTCCCACATTTGGTCCAAAGGCAGATGCTGCGATTATTGAAGGCTCAAAGGTATTTTCAAAGGATTTAATGCTCAAATATAATATTCCTACAGCAGAGTATGAGGTTTTTGACAAGGCTGAGGATGTTATTGAATATATTAAAGAGAAGAATGAATTTCCTACAGTAATCAAGGCTGACGGTCTTGCACTCGGCAAGGGTGTTATTATTCCTGAAAGTCTTGATGAGGCTGTTGCAGGCGTTAAGGAAATTATGGAGGATAAAATTTTCGGTGCATCAGGCAACAATGTTGTTGTTGAGGAATTTCTGACAGGACCTGAGGTTTCTGTTCTTGCATTTACTGACGGTAAATGCGTTAAGCCTATGGTTTCATCAATGGACCATAAGAGAGCACTTGACGGTGACAAGGGTCTTAACACAGGCGGAATGGGAACAGTTTCACCAAACCCATATTATACTGATGAAATTGCACAGGAGTGTATGGACAAAATCTTTATTCCTACCATTGAGGCTATGAACAAAGAGGGCAGAACCTTTAAAGGCTGTCTGTATTTCGGTCTTATGATAACTCCTAAAGGACCAAAGGTTATTGAATATAACTGTCGTTTCGGCGACCCTGAAACACAGGTAGTTCTGCCAAGACTTAAAACAGATATTATGGATATTTTTGAGGCAATCAATAATGAAACACTTGCTGACCTTGATATTCAGTGGAGTGACGAGGCCTGCACCTGCGTTATTATGGCATCAGGCGGTTATCCGAAATCATATCCTAAGGGAATTGAAATCAGCGGTCTTACAGACGGACAGCTTGACGGCGTGACTGTTTACCACGCAGGTACTGCAATCAATGATGATAAGCTTGTTACATCAGGCGGCCGAGTTCTTGGTGTTACAGCACTCGGCAGCAATCTGAGCGAAGCACTTGAAAAATCATATAAAGCAGTTGAGCAGATTAATTTTGAAGGTGCTCATTACAGAAAAGACATAGGTCAGAGAGCATTAAAGGCATTAAATAATTAACAATTTTTTAATTTTACAAAAAGTTATTGACAATTATACAAAACGGAATTATACTACATATGAATTAAATGTGTAATATTATTTAGAACAGAGGTTATATTATGGCAACTGTAAAGAAAAGTAAGAAAAAAGTAATTGCAATTGTTTGTGTAGTACTTGCAATTGTTATTGCTGTTACATCAATTATTGTTGTAACAAAAACAAAAAGCGGTACAGAGGTTTCTCTGCATGCTATCGCTACGGAGGACATAATTGAAACTGTTTCATTAACAGGCGGCGTGTCTGCAGGTACCACCAAGGAGTATAAGGTTGGTACTGTAGCAACTGTTAAGGAGGTTTTTGTTAAGGTAGGCGATAATGTTAAAAAAGGCGATGTTCTTGCAACCTTTGACGTGTCAGGTCTTGACGGGCAGATTAATTCATTGCAGGCAAGCTATAATGAGTCTGTAAAGGCTTATAATTCTGCTGCGGATGCACAGAAAACCGCAAAGAGCAAGTCAGATGACCTTGCTCCGAAGATTGCAGAGCTTCAGAAGCTTGTTGCTGAAATGGAAAAGGGTAATTATCCTGCAACAACAGCTAAAGCTACTACAAAGGCTACAACAACGAAGGCTACAACAACAAAAGCACCAACAACGAAAGCACCTGCAACAACAAAGGCTGCAGAAAGTGCTTCTTATGGTGCTAACGATATGCCGACATTGCCTGATTTTGAACTGACCACATCATCACAGCCTTCACTCGGAGGTCTTGCAGATGCTGTTGAGGAGCTTAACAAAACACTTACAAAGCTTACAAATGATATTGCGACACTAACCGAAACAACACAAATAATAGCAACAACAATAGTTGAGCTTTCCGGCAGCCTTGATAATGAGGCTATTGCAGATAAGCTTGTTGAAAATCTTGTTGAAAGCGGCATTGCAGAGGATTTGGCAAAGCAGATTGTTGAAGCAATTGATATTGAAGAATTTGCAAAGGCTGTTGCGAATACCGAGAATGCACAGCTTACAGCAGCACAGGTTCAGCTTCTTTCTCTTGAAGGACAGAAGGCTTTGTTTGATGTTCAGTCTGACGGAACTCTTGTCAATGCTCAGAAAAAGGCTGTTGATTCTACAAAGCAGGCTCTTGATATTCTTAAGCAGCAACAGCAGGAATTGTCAGCAGGCTGGGTTGCTGCATTTGATGGTACTATAACATCAGTTGATGTTACACCTGATTTACAGACTACTATGCTCAGCTCAGGTATTACATTGGAAAATCTTGATTCAATGGCTGTGAAATTAAGCCTTGGTGAATATGATTTGCGCAAGGTTAAAGTAGGAATGGCAGCTACTGTCACAACTGCTTTCGGTACTTATGAGGGAGAGGTAACTTCTATTGCACCTACTGCAACAGGCGGTTCAAGCGGAAGCATTCTTGACAGTGTAGGCTCAATGGCAGGTATCAGCGGTCTTTCAAGCCTTACTGACAGCGGAGCAGGTGTTGAATGTATTGTTTCAATTCCTGAAACAGATGAGAATATAACAGTCGGTTTTGATGCCAATGTTGAAATCCAGACAGGTGAATACCTTGGCGTAACAGCAGTTCCTATCGGCTCAATCAAGCTTGAAAAAGAAGGTGCCTTTGTTTACCTTTACAATGCTGAAGAGGGCGAGGTTACAAAAACTCCTATTGAAATAGGTGCTTCTTCAGTAACATCATATCAGGTTTTATCAGGTCTTAATGTTGGTGATCAGATTGTATCTGCTCCTGCAAGTGATTATGAGGACGATACCTTTAAAGTAAAGGTTGTTACTAAGTAAATTAAGTAAGGAGATTCAGAGTGAATATAAGTGAAAGTCTGAAAATCGCGGTTAAGTGTATTAAGTCTAATCTGATGCGCAGCCTCCTTACAATGCTGGGTATTATTATCGGTATAAGCTCTGTAATTATGATTATAGGTGCCGGTACCGGTGTCAGAGATTATATTGTCGGCTTGATTGAGGATATGGGTTCAAACGCTGTGCTTATCAGTGTTGACGCCACAAGTGCTACTGATAATGATTTCATTACCCTTGACGATGTTCAGAATATCAAGACTAAGGTTAACGGCGTAGAGCGATGCTCACCTATGCTTATGGGCTTCGGAAGAGCTACTATTAATAAAACAGCTACTGAAGCAACTGCTATGCTTGTAGGTGTAAACAGTGATGTTCAGTTTGCACTGACAAATTCCTGTGAATACGGGCGGTTTTTTACTGATGAAGAATATGACGCTAATGCTCCGATAGCTGTAATCGGAACAAATTCAGCAGAAATGGCATTCGGTTACAAGGATGTTACAAATGAATATATAACCGTATCTTCAAGCGGTAAATCAATGAAGGTAAGGGTTTGCGGTGTTGCTAATATTGATGCACTTACAAATTCTTTGGGCGGCGGAAGCAATATGGCAAGTATGTTTACAAATGGCTCTGATAAGCTTGTTATTGCTCTGTTTATGCCGTGTACCACTCTTACTCAGATAACAGGTGCAAGTGCACAGCTCAGCAGTGTATTTGTAATTGCACACGAGGGTGCTGACTACGATGCTGTCGGAAATGCAGCGGTTAACTATCTTAAGTCAGCTCACGGCAATTATTCAAACAGTATGTACACTGCTCAGAATATGGCGACATATGTTAATATTGTTGATATAATTATGTCTGTTCTTACTGCGTTTATTGCCTGTGTAGGTGCTATTTCCCTTGTAGTAGGCGGTATAGGTGTAATGAATATTATGTTAGTATCGGTGACAGAACGAACAAGGGAGATTGGTATCAGAAAATCACTTGGAGCGAAAACGAAGGTCATAACGCTTCAGTTTCTGACTGAGTCAATAATCCTTTGTCTTATCGGTGGTATAATAGGGTTGACAATAGGAATAGCCGGTGCTTTTGCTGCCTGTTCAATAATTGATATTCAGCCGAATATCACATGGTGGTTAATAGTTATATCATTACTGTTCTCAAGCGGTGTTGGTTTATTCTTTGGTATTTATCCTGCACGAAAGGCTGCACAGATGAGTCCGATTGATGCATTGAGAAGCGAGTAAAAATACTTTTAAATCCTCATAGTGAAGTATATCACTGTGGGGATTTTTGCTGTTGCAATATTCAGTGAATTATGTTAATATAATGCATATTGCTTAGGAGGATAATACTTTGGATATTAAAGAAGTTTTGAGCTGCTTTGATTTTAAAGGCAGTCTCCTTAAAATTGAAAAATTCGGATCAGGTCACATTAATACAACATATCTAGCAAAATATGAGGATGATAATAAAATAATCAGCTATGTTATTCAGCAGGTTAATACTAATGTGTTTAAAGATATTGATGCTTTAATGGGTAATGTATTTGCCGTTACATCGTTCCTGCGTGACAGAATAAAAGAAAACGGCGGTGACCCTGACAGAGAAACACTTAATTTTATGAAAACCAAAGATGGTAATTTGTATTACAGAGCAGAGAATGGTGACTGCTTCAGAGCATACAGATTTATAGATAATAGTAAATGCTGTGACAGTGTATCATCAGCTGAGGTTTTTGAGAAAAGCGGTATTGCTTTCGGAAGATTTCAAAAGTATCTGAGCGATTTTCCTGCAACTACACTTACAGAAACAATTCCTGATTTTCATAATACAATATGGAGATTTGAAAATGAGTTTATTCCTGCTGTCAATACTGATAAATCAGGCAGAGCAGAAAAGTGTAAAGACGAGATTGAGTTTGTTATGAACAGAAAAAATGATTGCTGCCGTCTTACCGATTTGATTGCAAAGAATGAAATTCCTATTCGTGTAACCCATAATGATACAAAGCTTAATAATGTTTTGTTTGATGATGACAGTGACGAGGCTATTTGTGTTATTGACCTTGACACTGTAATGCCGGGTCTTGCTCTTTATGATTTCGGCGATTCAATCCGTTTTGGTGCAAATACCTGCGCTGAGGATGAAAAGGATACATCAAAAATTGCAATAGACCTTGACTATTTTAGGGCTTATGCACAGGGTTTCCTGAAAGAGGCTGGTGAGAGCTTTTCACAGACTGAGAAGGATAATCTTGCATTTTCCGCTAAGCTGATGACACTTGAGTGTGGAATGAGATTTTTAACAGATTATCTTAACGGCGATATATATTTCAGAACTGCTTATCCTGAGCATAATCTTGTCAGGGCTAAGGACCAGCTTGCACTTGTTGCTGATATGGAAAAGCATATGGATGAAATGGAAAGCATAATTAAATCATTATAATAAAAAACACACCTTGAATTTTCCAAGGTGTGTTTTTCGTTGCTAATTATATTTTTTCTTTTTGTAATGTATAACAAAAAGCATTGCTGAAATCGTGAGTGTCAATGAAACAATTCCTGTAATTAAAATATCATTACTGCCTGTCGGCGGAGATTTCTTTTCAGCCTTTGCGGTGGTTGATATATTGCCTGTGTTAAGTAATCCTGCTGTTGAACCGCTTTTTGTCACATTAATAATTTTCTGCTGGCTGTCTGTGCCTATAAACTGACCTGTGCCTGTTTCTTTCTGAATACTTTCTATATCAAGAGAAGTATCCGTTGCAATCAGTATACCAAGGAATTGACACACTTCGCTGTTATACCAGAAATCCATATGCTGAATACCCTTGATAAACCAGGTGCTGTCAGGTATTGCACAGGTCGAGGCGTCTATTATTTTATCCTCTGAAACATATTTTCCTGTTTTATTAAGTGTTTCGCCGTAGCTTGCAACTGTTGCACCAACAGATGCATATTTTGTTTCAATAAGAACATCTGACTGTGCCTTGTGCTGTGATGTTATTGGAATGGTAGGTATACCGTAGTTTGCAATAACCGCAACTTCAACACCCTTTGAATGCAGGCTTTTGATGTTGTCTGCAAGTTTTCCTTGCACTTTATGATATCTCTGAAGCTTGCTGTAAAGTGCACCGCTCTTATCAAGAAATCCTATTGAACTCATTTCATTAATGGCTTTATCAAAATAATCATAAGGAATAAATTCCCAGTAAATAGGAATACAACCGAAAACAGGGTAGAGTATGTCATTGTAAAGCTTGTTGAAAAGTGAAGGTGTGTTTTTCACCTCATTGAGTAAAGAACAAAGATTGCCAACTGCATCATCAAGAGTAGTTGACAGAAAAGCAAGCTGTTTTAAATCAAAGCTTGGATTATTAAGCTCGTGAAGAATATTCCAGAAATAATTAAGCAGTGTATCCTTGTCGATATAAACATCCTTCGCAAAAAGATTGCATATGGATACTCCGTTGAATGCACCGTTAGCAAAAACAGTTTTTGCGATATCGTTTTTATACATATACTTATCAATATATGCAGACGCAACTACTGTACCCTCTGAACAGCTTACAATAGTAACCTTGTTTTTGCCTGTTTCAGCTTTGATATTGTCAATGAAGCTGTTAAGAATATCTGCATTGTCACATCCGTCAAGGCGCCAGTCATACCTGAAAAGATAAACATTTTCAGGACCGATAATATCGCAAACCTGTTTAGCGATACCTGATTCGGAAGTGCAGCTTCCTGAAATATACTCCATATGATTTGCAAGGCTGTCAGTCCAGTAATCTTTTATTCCTACATTATAAGCAGGATTTCCGTTTTTATCACAGGCAATATCGGTGAAATCGTTCATAAGCTCTGCTATTTCATCTAATAATGCAGAGGCATCAATTGTTTCGCCTGTGGCACTTGCAACAAGTTTTTTCAGCAGACTTTTATAAGTGGTGACAATTGACGACGCATCAAATGCAGCGGCTTGTGTTTCATTTTCGGTCCCTATATCCTTATAGAGCTGCGTTCCGCCTATGCCGTGAATTATAACCACAGGCACAGCATAGTTCTTTGCAAAGGCTGGACTTGTTAATGAAAAAATCATAACAAGTGTAAGGGTAAAACTGATTGTTGATATTAATACTTTCCTCATTGCTAATACTCCTTGTAATATGTTTTTATAACATCAGTATAAATGCTATAGAAACAAATGTCAAACAAAATAAAGCAAAAAGCACAAAAAGTCAATACAATTTTATAAATTTATGTTATAATTGAACAAATGGAGGTGAGGTGCTTGAACTGGTTAACAAGTATGGAGCAGGCAATTGAATATATTGAAAATAATATTACCGATAAGCTTGACTATGATGATATAGCTTCTGCTGCATTCTGTTCAAGCTATCATTTTCAGCGTATGTTTGTGGTGTTTTCGGGGTGTACGCTCGGTGAGTATATCAGAGCAAGGAAAATGACACTTGCGGCATCGGAGCTTAAAGAAACAAGAATAATTGACGTGGCACTCAAATACGGATATGAGAGTCAGGAGGGTTTTGCAAGAGCATTCACAAAATTTCACGGTATAACACCTTCAGCGGCGAAAAAGAGAGGGGCTGAGCTTAAAGCCTATTCACGTCTGACTATGTATGAATTAGATGAGGGCGGGAATATGTTTGAATATTCAATTAAAGAATTGCCTGAATCAACATATGCTGTTTTTAAAACATCCTCAGGTCAGAATTCTGCGGCAGACTGCAGAAGAATATTCAGACAGATATATTCTGAGTGGCTGCCGAGCACAAATTATCATATTAAAGCATTTTCACAGTTTTACGTAGCTGATGATAAAGAAAGGGAATTTATTGAAATATATATTCCGATTGAGCTTATAAAATAGAGCACTGTTGTCAATAATAAAGACAGCAGTGTTTTGCATTATCATTTGTTTTTTGTACATAAAAATTTAAGGAATGATAATGTGCAATTTAATAAGGTTGAAATCTGCGGAATTAATACAAATGACTTGAAGGTTCTTAAGGAAAGTGAAAAAATCGAGCTTCTGAAAAAAGCCCACGAAGGTGATAAACAGGCAAGGGATGAGCTGATAAAAGGAAATTTAAGGCTTGTGCTTTCTGTTATTCAGAGATTTTCCAACAGGGGAGAAAATATGGATGATCTGTTTCAGGTCGGTGTTATAGGTCTTATAAAGGCTATTGATAATTTTAATCTTGACCTTGATGTTCGTTTCAGCACATATGCTGTGCCTATGTGTATCGGTGAAATAAGGCGATATCTGCGTGACGATAATGCAGTGCGTGTTTCAAGGTCAATGCGTGATACTGCATATAAGGCAATGCAGGTCAAGGAGCGTCTTATTAATGAAAATCAGAAGGAGCCTACTGTTGAGGAAATTGCAAAAGAGCTTGGTATGAAAAAGTCTGACGTTGTTCTTGCACTTGAAGCAATTGTTGACCCTGTTTCACTTTATGAGCCTGTGTATAATGACGGCGGTGATACAATCTATGTAATGGACCAGGTGGGCGACAGCAATACTGACAGCGACTGGATAGATGAAATAATGATTAAGGATGAAATCAGCCGCCTTGATGACAGAGAGCGTAATATTATGTATCTTCGATTTATGCAGGGCAAAACGCAGATGGAGGTTGCAAAGGAAGTGGGCATTTCGCAGGCACAGGTTTCACGACTTGAAAAAAATGCACTTAAAAGAATCAAGGGGAATTAGGTTCATAAATTTTGACTTTCCTATTAAAATATGGTATCGTATTAATAAAGCTTGTGCACAGACTGCAATGCACAAGCTTTTGTATATATGGGGGTGTGTTGTGGAGCAAAAGGAATATGAAATTGCATATGGCAATACTTTTACAAGAGTACTTTCAACTATCTTTCATCTGATTGTGGAGGCTTTATACTTATTCATTTTTAATATATTTGCAGCTCTTTTGATAATGATGATTAATTTTTTTATTGTAATTATATTTGATAACAGCATAACAGAATATGTATTTTTTATTATGTTTGGGGCATTAATTGTTTTTGATATAGCAGATTTAATTATGGTTATATTCAGAAAGCCTCAGGTAATTCTGACAGACAGCTATTTGTATTTAAAAAGAAGCTATTTTGATGAGCTTGGAGGAATACATAGACATCAAGTGATTTTATACAGCGAGATATTATCCTGCGAGCCGACGTGGACAGGTTATGCTCTAAGAAACAGATGTTGGAACGAATATTATCTTTTGTGTTTTTATGACAGGGATCACGAAATCACTATAACGACAAATAAAAAAGTTTTGTGGTCAAACAGGGAATATATTATTCCTCTTGTAAATGATAATTTATGGACGATCTGACAGAACGAATGGAGCGTGCAAATTATACGATAGAATAATATGTGAATTCATTTAAAGTCAACTCTTTACAACGATTAGCAAAATAACTTGATATAAATTGTTCTTTTCTTTATACTGAAATTAGGCAATAACAAAGCCTTTTGAAAATTTATTATAAATAAACAGAGTAAGGAGGATTGATTTTATGTATTCAAAAAGAAAAATTATATCGCTGATAGGGTTGCTGATTATTATTTCACTGACCTTTATTTCCTGCTCGGCAGGTAATGAAAAAGATATTGATTTATCTGATATTGATGATATGAATATCGGTGCTGAAATGCCTGATATAATTTATGGCGATGATGAAAAAATCATAATGCATGGTACCTTTGGAATATTGACCTATAATTATAAAGAAGAAAAGATAACACAAAGAGTAAAAAGTGATGCGTTTGGAGATAATGCAAACAGTATGCACGGCTACAGAGCATCAAAGGACGGTAAGCGAATATTTATTTTATTATTCTTTGAAGAGAAAAATTATGAATATAATCTCTCATCAGGTAAGCTTAACATTTTTGAGGGAGATGTTGATGAGGAAGCATTTAATGAATCAATATTTACTGCGGATGAGAACAATCAGTTTATAAAAAACTTTGGCGATTCATATTTAACCAGCAATACTTATTTGAAAAAGAACAATTCAGTACTCTTTTTAAAGGCTGATAGCAGTTGGCAGATGAAAACACTTCAGCTTGTTGAGTATGATATGAACAATAATAAAGAATTAAAGGTTATTGATATTTTTAAATAGTCCTGAAAATAATTTAACCCCTTTGGATTTCTCCAAAGGGGCTGTTTGTTATTTATTGAATTATTTTTTTGCTGTTTCAACAATTCCTTCTGCAAGTCCTGCAAGACCCTGAATTTCAGACGGAATAATAATTTTTGTTGCCTGACCGTCGGCAGCCTTTGCAAAGGCTTCAAGTGCCTTGAGCTTAACAACAGCTTCGTTTGCATCTGCCTCATTAAGGAGCTTGATTGCATCAGCGGTTGCCTGCTGTACTTTAAGAATTGCCTC
>DBFOUY010000233.1:0-11373 GCA_048365975.1 Eubacterium sp. | reverse complement strand
AACAGTTCATTCTGCTTTTTCGATAATCGTTTCCCTTGTACTATTTATGTCAGCATTCACAGGTATACCTATGTGCTTTAGCCGTCAAAAAGAATATACAACGGATGAGGTATTAGCCTTTGTATCAGAATTGAACAATCTAACGGCAAGTTATAACGATTTTGAGCAGAAATTAGTTGAAAATAAAAATAATATCGGTCTGTCTGCAAACAGACTTATTATTAAAACTGATGAGGAGATTATTGACATAAAAGCTGTTAAATCTGTCTGTGGTATAGGCTATCAGATTTTACAGTATGAGGATGAGGACAGCCTAAAAAGCGACAAGGAGCTTCTTTCGTCAAAAGGCTATGAACTTTACACCGATGATATTATTAGTGAAACTGAATATTCTTCCGCTGTTTCTGCCTCAGGCAATGATGAGATGTGGAGCTATGAGCATCTTGATGTTGAGAATAATAAAAATCAATTCAGTAGTGATGATTGCGATGAAATAGTTATCGGTGTTATTGATTCAGGAATTGATTATAGTCACGAGCTTTTTTCAGGCAGAATAATAGCAAACAATGTTAATTTCAGTAGCAGCGGCAAGCCGAATGATGCCAGTGATGACGAGGGTCATGGTACTGCAGTTTCAGGTGTTATAGCCAACTCAACACCAAATAATGTAAAAATTAAACCATATAAATTTTTAAACAGTTTGGGTAAGGGTACAATTGCTCAGTTTATTGCTGTTGCAGAATATATTCTGAGTGAAGAAGAAAAGCCTGATATTCTTAATTTGAGCTTTGGTTCTTATAACTTTAATGGTGATGATTTGCAGGCGGAGCTTTGTGAACGTCTTTCAGATTCAGGAATAACGGTTGTTATATCATCAGGCAATGACAATCTGCCTGTAAAGTATTTGTCACCTGCAGGAGCAGAATCGGCAATTACTGTTGGTTCTTATAACAGCAAGATGCATATCAGCAGCTTTTCAAACTATGGTGAAGAAATTGATGTTGCTGCACCCGGTGAAGATATTTTAACTGCCGCTCTTAATAATTCCTATTCAAGTGTATCAGGCACATCTGTTGCCGCACCATTTGTATCATCTGCCTGTGCATATGCTTTAATGAATAATCCTAAAAGCAATCCTTCGGAAATAAAGCAGGCTGTTCTATCAGAAAGTATTTATATGGGTGAAGATGAAAAGGTGTATTTTGGAAAAGGTATGCTGAGCATAACAAATATTGTTAATCAGAGCACGCTGTCAGTAATGCCTGATTTGGAGGAGGATGTTTATGATGCTCCGCAAACCCTGAGCTTTAACAATATTCCTGAAAATACTAAGCTCATATATACAACAGACCTATCTGTTCCGACGCTTGAAAACGGTAGTATTTACAGCGGACCTGTAAATATTGAAAATGATATTCAGATAAATTATGCTGTTTTTGACAGTAAAGGATATGTGAGTGATATAAGCTCCTGTCATTACTCAGTTTTGCATTATGCTTCAGAAAGTGATTTTAAAATAAACATTTTAGGTGTAATAACAGCCTATAATTCAGATAAAAAGAATATAATTATACCAGAAAAAATCAATGGAATTGTTCCTATTGAAATTGGTAAAAACGCATTCAGCAATTCACAGGTAACATCTGTAATCCTGCCTGATACTGTAAAAAAAATCAACAGTAGTTTTGAAAATGTTGAATCACTTAAACATATAACGGGAAAAGGTGTAACAGTACTTGTTAACGCTTTTTCAGGATGCAGTAATCTGCGTGATGAAGTGATGCCGAATGTAAGCACAGCAGGTGGTTCGTTTAAGAATTGCTCAATGCTTCATTCAATTGATTTCGGTGACAGTATGACTAAGCTCAGCAGCAGTGATTTTGAGGGCACTGGATTACTTTCGCTCAGTATTCCGAATGCAACTCACAACCTGAGTGCTAAAAATGTTTTTGCTTCATCAACACTCCTCAGCATTTATGCTCCTGCACTTAAGAAAATAAATGACTATGATTTTGCATACTGTAAATATTTTCAGAATATTGATGCTGATAAAGTATCATATTTAGGAACACATTGCTTTGATGGCTGCACAATGCTTAAGGAGTTTGATGCATCGAATATTGAAACAATAGCACCGGAGGCATTGTCATTCTGCTATATTGATGTGTTTGATGCACCTAAAATTAAAGTGATAAGCCTTTTTGAAAAATATCTTACCTACTCTTATATAAGGGTTCTGAAACTTCCTAATATAACCGGTATGTTTGATCCTAAATGCTTTGATAACTCTTATGTTGAGGAAATGTATTTTGACAATGTTACACGAATGTCAGCAGGTTTTAAGGCTTCTGAAAATTTGAAAATACTGTACATGCCGCGCTGTGCCAATTATATTGATACCAAAACGGTGGCTTCACTGCATGGTGATAAACAGTCACCACTTCAGGTTCTATGGATTCCGAATTGCAGTGAGCTCACATATGATGCATCAGAATTAAAATTGCTTTTTGCACCATCATTAACAAAAATTAATTTAAGTAATGTAAACAGCTTGTCAATGGTGCTGTCTGAAAAATTAAATTCAATATCAATGAATTTTTCAGCAAACGGAAGTGCAAAAATCTTTGCTCCTGAAGCTTCATATGCAGCATTTTATGCAAAGGACAACGATATACCGCTGGTTACAAATGAAAATGCAATAAACATTGTTTCTTATGATAATACATCTGCATTGTTTAAAATAAAGAATACAACTTTTGATTTTAATAGTTTTAATTGTGCAGGAAGTATAGAATACGGCTATCTTTATGATTATAAGAATAATGAATTATCATCTGATGCAAAAACAGTCAGCTTTGAATTAGAAAAAAGTACAGATGATAAAAATTTATCTCTTGATTTTTCTGATTTATCAGATATAAAAGATAAGTCATATATAATATTGAGAGCTTATATGGATATTGACGGCGTCAGGTTTTATTCGCCTGTAATAACGAGAAATCTGGGTGGACCGCCAACCTGTCGGGAGCATATTAATGTTTATGTAACAGGTGTTGATGCTTCCTGCTTTGTTTATTCATGCAAGGACTGTAGTGCGGTGTTTACTATGGAATCATCGGATGTTCTTGATATGTGGAATGATGATTATATCAATGATTGTGCTGATGATAATGCGTCAAAAGATGTCCGTTATCTTGATGTGGTCAATGACAGAATGATTAACATTAAGGATTATGCATTGATTTTAAAAACATCACAGGCAAAATAGTACTTAACGGGAGCAGCTTATTCTGCTCTCATTTTTTTGTTTGCAATTTTTCTTAATATAAAGTATAATTAATATATTAATTTAAGGAGGGGCAGTATGGCAGATTTTCAAAAACAAACCGTTCAATGGTTTCCGGGTCATATGGCAAAAACAAGGCGAATAATTAAGGAAAGTCTTAATCTTGTTGACGGCGTTGTTGAGCTTGTTGACTCACGTATTCCATATAGCTCTTCAAACCCTGAGTTAAATGATATTATAAAGAAAAAACCGAGAATTGTTCTTTTGAATAAGTGTGATATTGCTGACAGCAATGCAACTAAGCTGTGGATTGATTACTATAAATCAAAGGGTATATATGCTCTTCCTGTGGATTGCAGAACAGGTAAGGGGCTTAATAAGTTTATTCCCACAGTTAAACAGGCACTTGTTAAAACAATTGAAAAAAATGAAGCAAAGGGAATGTCCGGTAAATCCTTAAGGCTTATGGTTGTCGGTATTCCTAATACAGGCAAGTCATCGTTTATAAATCGTATGGCAGGCAGCAGCAAGGCAAAGGTTGCTGATAAAGCGGGTGTTACACGCCAGCAGCAGTGGTTTGCTGTTGGAAACGGTATTGAGCTGCTTGACACGCCGGGCGTTTTGTGGCCTAAGTTTGATGACCCTCAGGTTGGTGATAATCTTGCATTTACAGGTGCAGTTAAAGATGAAATAACAGATCTTGAAACTCTGTCCTGCCGTTTGCTTGAGGTGCTTGCAAAAACAAGACCTTCCGCCATAACAGAGCGTTATAAGCTTGAAAGTGTTGAGGGTTTGCAGGGCTGGGAAATTTTAGAGCATATAGGTAAGAAACGAGGCTTTCTTATCAAGGGCGGAGAAATTAATTATGAGCGTACAGCAGTTATGCTGTGTGATGAATTCAGAGGAGGAAAGCTGGGTAAAATTACCCTTGAGCTGCCTTGATTATGGACTGGTTAGAGTATGAAAATAATGCCTATGCAGACGGCTACCAAATAGTCTGTGGTGTTGATGAAGCAGGCAGGGGACCTCTTGCAGGTCCTGTTTATGCAGCTGCAGTAATATTGCCGAAGGGTCATATTGTTGAGGGTGTCAACGATTCAAAAAAGCTCAGTGAAAAAAAGCGCGAAGAGCTTTTTGATAAGGTCGTTGATGAATGCTTAGCCTACAGCGTGGGTGTTGCAACTGAAAAAGAAATTGATGAAATCAATATTCTGCAGGCAACATTTCTTGCAATGCGCAGAGCAGTTGACGGCTTGAGTTTAAATGCTGATATAGCACTTATTGACGGAAATAAAACACCTGGGCTTGATATTGAACAGAGAGCAATTATAAAGGGTGACGCAAAAAGTGCAAATATTGCCGCGGCGTCAATTATTGCCAAAGTTTCAAGGGACAGATATATGCTTGAAATGGCAGAGAAATACCCTCAGTATCAGTTTGAAAAGCACAAGGGCTACGGCACAAAGCTGCATTATGAAATGCTTGAAAAATACGGAGTATCACCGATTCACCGCAAAACCTTCTTAAAAAAGTTTTTTAAGAAGTGAATTGATTTATGAGGTGAAAATTGATGACTCTCAAAGAATATTTAAAAAATCCATGCTTAAAATTATCTATTCCTTATTGGAAGAGCAAGACCATTACAATGCCCGAAAATATGAAAATTGTTCATCAAAATGATTTTTGTAGTGAATTTCTTAATGAATACAGTGATGAAAGGTACTTTAGGCTTATTCATTATTTAAAAAATATCAACAGCGAAATTCCTTATGGCTTTTCTGTTAAAAGAGCCGAATTAACAGATATACCGATAATTGTTGAAGTAATAAATAATTCTTATACAGATTTATCTGTTAGCTGTGACCAAATTATATCATACACTAAAACTCAGGTATATAACGAGAATTTATGGATTTTAATATATGAAGACACAACCAATCGTATTGTTGGTTGTGGCATTGCTGATTTTGATAATGAAGCCAAAGAAGGAATCTTGGAATGGATTCAGGTTTTGCCTGAATTTAGGGGAAGAAAAATAGGACAGCTCATCGTAAATCAATTGCTTTTAAGAATGAAGAATGCAGATTTTGCGACCGTATCAGGAAAGGTCAACAATGTAACTAATCCTGAAAGAGTGTATAGAAAATGCGGTTTTGAAGGTAATGACATTTGGCACATTTTAATAAAAGATAACAATATACCCAAAATATAAACATTACTGCAGTAACTTGAAAAGATATAATCAATGAACAATAAAGGAAAATTATGGGAGATAGAGGCGGCGAACTATCTAAGAAAGAAAAAATATAAATTGCTTGAAGCAAATTATATAACACGCTTTGGTGAGATTGATTTAATTGCCGCTAACAAAAAATATATATGCTTTGTTGAAGTAAAACAGCGTGATATTAATTCCATCGCTGCACCTGCTGAATTTGTTGACAAGCCTAAGCAGAAAAGAATAATCGCTGCTGCAAACCTTTATTTAGCGTCACATTCAACAAAATTGCAGCCACGATTTGACGTGGTTGAGGTATATACTGACAATAATAAAATAAATTCTCTAAAACATCTTGAAAATGCTTTTGACTTATTATAAAATATATACGATTTTATTTAGGAGAAGAATATTATGTTATATACATCTACAAGAGATAATTCAATAAGAGTAAGTGCTGCTCAGGCAATTGCACAGGGTATCAGTGAGGAAGGCGGACTTTTCGTTCCTGTTGAGCTTCCTCAGTTTTCCATTGAGAAGATTTCGTCAATGGTTTCAATGTCATATATTGACAGAGCAAAAACTGTTTTGAAGGAGTTTCTTACAGACTTTTCAGAGGAGGAGCTTAACTATTGTGTTGAGGGAGCTTATGCAGCTGAAAAGTTTTCATCATCTAAAATTGCTCCTACAGTAAATGTTGATGGTAACAAGAACATTTTAGAGCTGTGGCATGGTCCGACCTGTGCATTCAAGGATATGGCTCTTCAGCTTCTGCCTTATCTTATGACTGTTTCTGCAAAGAAAACTGCTGACGGCAAGACAATTGTTATTCTTGTTGCCACATCAGGTGATACAGGCAAGGCTGCACTTGAAGGCTTCAAGAATGTTGATAACACTAAAATTCTTGTTTTCTATCCTGTTGACGGTGTGTCACCTATGCAGAAGCTGCAGATGACTACACAGGAGGGTGAAAATGTTGCTGTTTGTGCAATCAACGGCAATTTTGACGATGCTCAGAGTGCTGTAAAATCTATTTTTACAAACGCTGAAATTAAAGCACAGCTTGCAGAAAAAAATATGATGTTCTCATCAGCTAACTCAATTAACTGGGGCAGGCTTGTTCCTCAGATTGTTTACTATTTTTCAACATATTGCGATATGCTTGAAATGGGCAAAATCAAAGCAGGTGATGAAATTAATGTTGTTGTTCCTACTGGTAATTTCGGTAATATCCTTGCAGGCTATTATGCTAAAAAAATGGGTCTTCCTATTAAAAAGCTTGTTTGCGCATCAAATTCAAACAACGTTCTTACTGATTTCTTAAAGACAGGAACCTACAATAAAAATCGTGATTTCTATACAACAACATCACCTTCAATGGATATTCTGATTTCTTCAAATCTTGAAAGACTGCTGTATCATATGAGCGGTGAGAATGCAGAGCTTGTAGCTGATTTAATGGCACAGCTCAGTGAAAAAGGTGAATATACTGTAAGCGATGAGCTGATTGCTGATATTAAAAAGGTTTTCTCAGCAGGCTTTACAAGTGAGGCAAGTGTTGACAGCACAATCAAAACTCACTTTGACAGCTTCAGTTATCTTTGCGATACACACACAGCTGTTGCAGTTAAGGTTTATGATGATTATGTTGCTGAAACAGGTGACGATATTCCTACTGTTATTGACTCAACTGCTTCACCTTATAAATTCTCTGCAAGTGTATTAAAGGCTGTTAAAGACTCTTCATCAGAGCTTGATGAATTTGAAATGGTTGACGAGCTTAACAGAGTAACAGGTGCTGATGTTCCTAAGCCACTCGCTTCACTCAAGGATAAATCAGTAAGATTTACAGATGTATGTAATAAAGAAGATATGAGCCAAATGGTTTTCAAGCTCTTAGATTTATAAAAAAGGCTCCGAATGGAGCCTTTTAGAATTTACGAAATGCTTTTGTTATCTGCATTCGCAAGTGTCACAGCACTCGAATGTCTGGCATTTTGTATCAGAGCTGCTTGTTGCAGAGCTGTCACCAACTGTAATGTGTCCTGCTGTGCAGCAGTTTGACATATCGTGATATTTGCAGTTTTTAACTTCGCATTTGATTCCTTTAATTTCTTTATCCATTACTTTTCACTCCCTTCAACAATATTATTTGAAGATGCAGTGTTTTTATTCAAGGAGAAATAATGTCACTATTTGCTATTGCCGATACGCATTTGTCCTTTGGCACGGACAAGCCGATGGATACTTTTGATGGCTGGCAGGATTATACTGCCAGGCTTGAGAAAAACTGGAATAATTTAGTTGAAAAAGATGATTATGTTATTATTGCAGGTGATATAAGCTGGGCTATGAATTTTGAACAGCTTAAGCCTGATTTTGAATTTATAAATAATCTTAACGGCAATAAAATTATTTCAAAAGGCAACCACGATTACTGGTGGAATACATTAACAAAAATGAAAAAGTTTTTAGAAGAAAATGATTTCAGCACAATTAAATTTCTTCATAACAATGCTTATGATTTTGAAGGCTTTTCAGTCTGTGGAAGCAGAGGCTGGTTTTTTGACAGTCCCGAGGAAGAGGACGAAAAGGTGTTGAACCGTGAGATTTCAAGAATTAAGATGTCCCTTGACAGTGCATTGAATGATGAAAAGCTTGTGTTTTTGCATTATCCGCCCATAACTACAAATGATAAGTGTGAGAAAATTTTAGAGCTTTTAACGCAGTACGGTATAAAAAATTGCTATTATGGGCATCTTCACGGTATGGCAGCAAGATTTTCAGTCAATGATATTGTTGATGAAATCAGCTTTAAATTAATTTCTGCTGACAGACTGCAATTTACTCCGCTTTTAATTAAGAAATTTTAAAACACTTGATATTGTTAATAATATATGGTATAATGCCACTTTGATGATTAGAAAATTTTGTTAGGAGGACCATAATTATGGCACTTAAGTCATCTAATAAAGTAGATACAAATACTTATGAAATTGAAGTAACAGTAGCACCTGAGGTGTTTGCTGATGCTTGTAAGTCTGCATATATGAAGCAGAGAAAGTCAATCCAGCTTCCCGGCTTCCGTAAGGGTAAAGCAACTCAGGGTATGATTGAAAAGGTATACGGCGAGGGTGCTTTCTATGAAGAGGCTCTTGAAATTGTATATCCTAAGGCTGTATCAGAGGCTATTGATGAAGCAGGTCTCAGAACTGTTGACCAGCCATTTGACCTTGATGTACCTGTAATGAGCAAGGCTGAGGGTGTTGAAATGAAAATGAAAGTCACAGTTTATCCTGAAGTTAAGCTTGGCGACTATAAGGGACTTAAGGCAACAATGCTTCCGACAGAGGCTACTGACGAGGACGTTGATGCAGAGCTTGAAAATATGAGAGATAGAAATTCACGTCTTGTTTCAGTTGAGGACAGGGAGGCTCAGATGGGCGATACTGCTGAAATTGATTTTGAAGGCTTTGTTGACGGCGTTGCTTTTGAAGGCGGCAAGGGCGAGAATTATCCTCTTGAGCTTGGTTCAGGCTCATTTATTCCTGGCTTTGAGGAGCAGGTTGCAGGTCACAAGATTGACGAAGAATTTGATGTTAATGTTACATTCCCTGAGGAATATGCTGCTGAGCTTGCAGGCAAAGATGCTGTTTTCAAATGTAAAATCCACGAAATTAAGACAAAGGAAATGCCTGAGCTTGACGACGAGTTTGTTAAGGATGTTTCTGAGTTTGATACACTTGATGAGCTTAAGGCTGACATTAAAAAGGGTCTGAGCGAAAAGAAAGAGGCTGATGCAAAGGTTGATTTTGAAAATCAGCTTATTGAGCAGGTTGTCGAGAATATGGAATGTGAAATTCCTGAGTGTATGTTTGAAAGCAGAACTAACGAAATGGTTCAGGATTACAGCTACAGACTTCAGATGCAGGGTATTGATTTGAATACATATCTCTCATATATGGGACAGGATATGGATACCTTCAAAAAGACCTTCAGAGAGGGTGCTGAAAATCAGGTTAAGGCATCTATCGCTCTTGAGGCAATTGTTGATGCTGAGAAGATTGAAGTGACTGACGAAGAAATTGATGCTGAGGTTGCAAAGCTTGCAGATCAGTATAAAATGGAGGCAGAGCAGATTAAAAATGTTGTTCCTGCTGACCAGCTTGCATCAGACATTAAAACAAGAAAGGCTCTTGATATTGTAGTTGAGTCTGCTGTTAAAGCATAATTATTATAAGTAATTATTATATTTATTAAGGATAGTGATTTTATGGCATTAGTACCCTATGTTCTTGAACAGACAGGCGCCGGAGAGCGTTCAATGGATATTTATTCAAGACTTTTAAATGACAGAATTATCGTTCTTTCTGATGAGGTTAATTCAACCACAGCGTCACTTGTTGTGGCTCAGCTTCTTTTCCTTGAGGGACAGGACAGTGAAAAGGATATCAGCCTTTATATAAACAGTCCAGGCGGTTCTGTTACAGATGGTATGGCTATTTATGATACAATGCAGTATATCAAATGTGATGTTTCTACAATCTGTATGGGTATGGCTGCATCTATGGGCGCATTTCTTCTTTCAAGCGGTGCCAAGGGCAAAAGAATTTGTCTGCCTAATGCAGAGGTTATGATTCACCAGCCTCTCGGCAGAACTGAGGGTCAGGCAACTGAGATTGAGATTGCTGCTCAGCATATCCTTAGAACCAAGAAGAAGCTCAATTCTATTATGGCTGAAAACTGCGGCAGAACACTTGAAGAGTTAACTGCTGCAACTGACAGAGATAATTGGCTTTCTGCTCAGGAAGCACTTGAATTCGGCTTGGTTGATAAGGTTATTGATAAAAGATAATTGAGGTAGATTTTATGGCTCGTGATGATTCACGAAATACAATTGCGCGTTGCTCTTTTTGCGGAAAGAGTGAAGCTATGGTTCATAAGCTTATTGAGGGTCCCGGTGTATTTATTTGCGATGAGTGCGTCAATCTCTGCAGTGATCTTATTGAAGAAAGCTCAGCACCAAATATTCCGCATAAGTCTTCAAATGAGGATTTGACACTTCCTAAGCCGAGCGAAATAAAGGCTAAGCTTGATGAGTATGTTATAGGACAGGATGATGCTAAAAGAGCACTGTCTGTTGCGGTTTATAATCATTATAAGCGTATTTATTCCGGCGGTGGCAGCGGTGATGTTGAACTTCAGAAGAGTAATATTATGCTTCTCGGTCCTACTGGTGTCGGCAAAACTATGCTTGCTCAGACTCTTGCAAGAATACTGAATGTACCTTTTGCAATTGCAGATGCAACAACTCTTACTGAGGCAGGCTATGTCGGCGAGGATGTAGAGAATATTCTGCTCCGCTTAATTCAGGCTGCTGATTTTGATGTTGAAAAGGCTCAGCGCGGAATTATATATGTTGATGAAATTGATAAGATTTCACGTAAGAGTGAAAATCGTTCAATTACACGTGACGTCAGCGGTGAAGGTGTACAACAGGCTCTTCTTAAAATTCTTGAGGGTACTGTTTCAAATGTACCGCCAGGCGGCGGAAGAAAGCATCCACAGCAGGAGTTTATTCAGATTGATACATCCAACATCCTGTTTATTTGCGGCGGTGCTTTTGATGGTATAGAAAAGCTTATTGAAAAGAGAATAGGCGGCAAGTCACTTGGCTTCGGTGCAGATTTAGGCACTCAAAAGGTTGAAAGTGATAATATTCTTCATCAGGCTACACAGCATGATTTGGTTAAATACGGCTTGATTCCTGAGCTTATAGGTCGAGTTCCGGTTATTTCCGTGCTTGATAATCTTGACAGAGCAGCTCTTATCCGTATTATGAAAGAACCTAAAAATTCAATTCTGAAGC
>DBFOUY010000232.1:0-3483 GCA_048365975.1 Eubacterium sp. | reverse complement strand
GCTTATTCCATTGATTTATATTATTCCGCATTTAACAGAAAATAAGGTTATGGGTGTATACCTTGCAGAACCGATTGCTGACTTTATTTCAGTTATTTTTACAATAATTCTATTCAGTTTTCAGTTTAAAAAAGCTATTAAAGTAATTAGCAAAACAGAAGTGTAATTATCTGACAAGAAAAGGAAAAAGCGATGAGTTAATACTCATCGCTTTAATTATGTAATTAAATATTACTCAGCTCTCATTTCAATAAGCTTTGCCTTACCCTCGTGTGCAGCTACTGAAACCTTGATTGAATCATGAATAGCTGCCTCGATATCATCTGCAGTAGCACCGCAGTCCTTTGCATATGAGCTGTCAATGAACAAATCATAGTCCATAATGTAAGGAAGATGATATGGGTCAATACCTGAATCAATGCCTCTTTCAGCGTAATCCTTAACAGCCTTCTTCATACCCATTTTCATCATCCATGGAGCAACGCCGATAATCTTTCTGCCCGGCATATTTCTTGCATCATAAACGATACCAAGGAATTTATCCCACTTCATATTATACATAGCAATAGGAAGTGCCTCGTAACCCTTATGGTCACTTAAAGCCGCACCGCAAATAACCTCACCAACCTGACGGCAGGTAAGCATTGCTGTACCTCCCTTTGGATAAAGTGTGAACGGAAGCTTATCCATAAACTCAATCTGCTCAATAAGAATAGTCCAAACAGGCTTTCTGCCCGGCTGTGTACCAAAAATATAAGGAAGCTCAAGAACGCATGTGCTGAAGTTTTCGTCAGCGGCATTCTTACAAACCTCTTCCTGCATTAGTCTTGACTTGATGTATGGATTCTTCTGAGCACACTGCATTTCAGGCTTCTGCTTAGCAAGGAAGCTGAAATATGAGCCGAGAACTACCGCTCTCTTAATACCGGCCTTCTTACAGAGTGGGAACATTCTCTCAAGCGGAGCAATGTTAAACTTCTTGTAATAATCCATAACAGGTGCAGGGAATTCAACACGCTCGTCAACGCCTGCAGCAAAAACGAATACATCATTTCCCTTCATTAATTCAAGAATTTCTTCATCTGATCTCTTATTGATGTCACCAAATTCAATTTTCATTTCCTTAGGAATAGGAGCTCCTTCAGGAAGACCGGCAAGGGCAACTGTTGTTACATTGTGACCCTTATTGATGAGCTGCTGAGCCGCCTCACAGCCAAGAAGACCGGTACCGCCAATCATAAATATGTTCATAAATTTACCTCCTAAGCACATAGCTTAATTTTTACATATCTATTATAAGTTAACGTTTTCAAAAAGTCAACAAACTTAAGATATATTATGGAAAAATAATGAACAAATTTTACGATTTGTTGAATTAATAGATAACTGACCGAAAAATAGTTTATTAAAAAATTAACAAAGTGCACCGAATGCACGGTGCACTTTGTACTATGCTCCCTGATAAGTCAATGCCGGCGTATATTCATCACATACTGAGAAATGAAAATTGACACCGGTTGAACCGGAAACATCGGTCAGGAATTTGAAAAAATCATCAATATTGCTTTCCTGACCAGAAATGATTTTTAATGTTGAATCAATAAAAACATCTGTCAAATCATAATCGCTTGCACAAATTCCGATTAAAAATCCATAAAACGACATAGCTGAATCAATATTATAATCGCTGATATTAATCAATCTGATATTAGGCGGAAGCACCATATTAAGCTTATCGCCGTAATCAATAAAAACAACATTGCCGTCACTGATTTCTGCTGTTGCAGCAGCAGCCTGTGCAAGAATTTTTGACTTTCCGCAACCGTTAATTCCGGTAATATAATCTACCATAATTAATACCCCTTTATATAATAATCTTTCGATGATTATATAATACCAATAATTTAAGAATAATCAAAAAACAGAGTATTAATTTGTAATAAAGTTTTTATTAAAAAACTTTTAACCCGTTCTTATCGAAGTGTAACAACAGACTTTGTTCCGCTGTTCCAGCCTGAGAAAAAGGTTTTGCCATTTATCTTTTTATATGTACGAACACGAACATAATACCTTGTGTTTCCTGCTCTGCCCTTAATGGTTTTGCTTGTGGTATTCGGACTGGTTATTGTTACAGTCGCTGCATTTGAAAAATCACTTCTTGTGGCATACTGAATCTGATAACCAGTTGTCTGGCTTGCCTGCTTGTTCCATTTAAGAGTAAAGCCCTTTGATATTGCTTTAAATCCGCCCTTGCTGCTTGGCACAAACTCAGTTCCCTTGGGGTTAATACAATAACCGATTGTTTTGCTGCCGCTGTAATTACCTTTGAACTTAATAGTAACGGTATACTTTCCGACGTTTTTAGAGTTAGCATCAGAGTAAACAGCTGTATAATCCTTGTTAAGCTTGAGTGCATTACCTTTACTGTCCTTTACAATTACACTCGGCTTTTGTGTTTTGCCGTTGTAAGTATAATTGTTGCTGCTCAGCTTAGAATTAACTTTTGACTGTGCTGTAATTTTATACGTATATGTTTTACTGCCGCAGTAGCTGCCTATAAAATTAACAGTCACCTTATAAGTACCTGCGTTTGTCGAGCTCCAGTTACTGTAATCAACAGTAAAGTCCTTTTTGTAGGTTAATGATTTTCCCTTGTTGTCCTTTACTGTAACTGTAGGACGCTGCACAGCACCATTATACACAAATGACGTTTTTGACAGTTTCGGTTCAAAAGGAACACCATCTATTATTTTAAAATAAGCATTGCTGCTGTTTACATAATTTCCTGTACCGGTTACAACAACAGTTGCTGTACCGACAGTATTATTATTTTTATAGGAAACCTTGAAATCTCTGTTTTCCTTAAGAGTCCTTCCGTAATATGTAACTGTCGCTTTTGGCTTGCAGGGATTAATGTCAGAATGATAACAGGTATTTTTGTCTAAAGTAACTCTTGCAAGAGAAAGGTCATAGCCTATTCTGAATTTTATATCCTTTTCGCCGTCGATATATCCCCTGCCATAAACGGTAGCTGTTGCAGTTCCTATACCGATATTATCAACATAATAAACATCAAAGGTATCAACAGGGATTCCATCAATTGAAGCCTTGATTTCAGGCTGTACCAATCTGCCTGTATATACCTGAGGCTTTATGGAAGTAAATTCACAATCATCAATACTTGCGTAATGAATATCAAATTTATCGCTTATTCTTCCGTAATAATTGCCAAGACCTATAATTATAAAATTATAGGTGTCAGGCTCAACAGGCTCAGTATCTGATAAAATGCGTATTATATAATCCTTGTTTTTGACAAGCTCTTTATTATTGTAAACAAGCTTAAGCATCGGTTCTCTTGCAACACCTGAATAATACGAGCCGTAATGATTATCTTTATTAGATATGCTGACAACCTTTGCTTTCTGCAGATTATTCCGTGTATCTGCTGTTATTTTCGTACCATCGCCAGCTATTATATTA
>DBFOUY010000231.1:0-4006 GCA_048365975.1 Eubacterium sp. | reverse complement strand
CATATTGACATCTGTCAGATTTTTATATTCCTTTGCCGACGTTGTATTTGTAATGGCACGATAAATTCTGCGGCACTTTGAGCGGTTTAAATAATATGTACCATTTTCAAAAAGTACTGTTTTTTCTCCGTCAATTTTTGCTAATTCACAGAAAAAATTACTGAGTAAATCGGTGCAGTCACATTCAGGTAAAATTCCGTAATCCTTTGCGTAAATCTTCACTGCTAATCCTCCAGCATATTTTTAATTTTCGGCAGTTCATTAAAATCATCAAAGCCGTAAAAGGCTTTTGCGTTTTTATATAAAAATTTTTCTTTTTCAATTTGAGTTAGTTCGTTTGATTTCAGAATAAAATCAAAACTCATTTTATAGGTTATTTCAACCGTTGTGCGAGGGTAATCACTGCCCCACATCAGCTTATCAAATCCGCAGATTTCTGCAGCCTCTTTTATTGCTCGCACCGCCGATGGATACGGATAAAATTCTTCATTAAAAAGCCATGTGATTCCGCCGCTTTCGATATATACATTTTCATATCTTGCAAGCTTAAACTGCTCCTGCCACTTATCTCTTGTAACCATACCGAAGTGACCGATTGCAATTTTAAGCTTCGGGTACTGCTGTATTATATCCTCAAGCTGTGAGGTCTGTAAATCTCCGTCTGCCATATCAATTGAGATGAATTTACCGTTCTTATATGCAGCATCAAAAACAGAAATATGCTTTTGCAAATTCTGCTCCTTAAACCTGCCCGAGCATAGTTTAATACCGTCAAAATCATCGTAATTAAAAGGTCTGCATTCTTCATATAAGGAGCAAATTTTAATTCTGTCGGGGAAATTTGACTTTGCAAAATGCAGATAAGCATCTTGATTACCGTCAATCTCCTCCTGAGTAACAACAGCACCGTTAACACCGGCATAATCCATATTCGCAATGAGCCGCTCAATACTGTTTATTCCGTCGGTCATATAGGGCGGTATCATTTGCCTTACTTCACCGCAGAACATACTTTTTCCGTTATCAAGATAATACACAGGCTCGCCGTTTGCGGTACCTCTTTGATTTTTCCACAGGTGTGTATGTGCATCAATTATCATAATGTTACCCCGTCCTTGAAGATTGCAATTTCACGGTAATTGTTCAATTCATTTTTGGTTTCTTTACCGTTTGCCGTTTCAATAATTAAATCAAAAAGTCTGTTTACTGATTCACAACCAGCCAAAACAGGCTGTGAATCAAAATCAATCCAGCTTGGCTTTTTCTCATATAATTCTGTATTAGTTGATATTTTTATTGTCGGTACAGGTGCACCGAGCGGAGTCCCTCTGCCTGTTGTAAACAAAATCAAATGACAGCCAGCTGCAGTCAGATTTGTTACTGCAACCATATCATTACCCGGTCCGTTAAGGAGATTAAGCCCCTGTTTTTTAACAGTATCTCCATAATCAAGGACATCTGTTATAACGGCTGTTCCGCCTTTTTGAATACATCCGAGTGACTTTTCCTCAAGGGTTGTTATGCCGCCCGCCTTATTGCCGGGAGAGGGGTTTTCGCTTACCGGCTGATTATGTGAAACAAAATAATTCTTGAAATTATTTATCATTTTAACAGCTTTATCAAAGGTGCTTTTATCAATACAGCGGTTAAATAATATCTGCTCTGCCCCGAACATTTCGGGAACCTCTGTAAGAGCTGTACCTGCTCCCATTGACGTTAATCTGTCTGTTATTCTGCCGACAAGCGGATTGGCGGTAATTCCCGAAAGTCCGTCACTGCCTCCGCATTTCAAGCCTGTTTTAAGCTTTGAAATCGGTACACCTTCTCTTTTATCCTTTGATTTTATTTCTTTAAGCTCGTTTATAATTTCTGACGCAGCTTCAATTTCATTTTCGCAGTCCTGCAAATTAAGAAAACGGATTCGCTCACTGTCATAATCACCAAGATAGTCCTTGATAAAATCAATATTCGTGTTTTCACATCCCAAACCAAGCACAAGCACACCGCCTGCATTCGGATGTTTAATAAGACCGCAAAGAATTTTTGCCGTGCATTCAAAATCACCGCCAAGCTGACTGCAACCATATGGATGAGGAAAAGAAAAAGCATTATTTTCTTTGGCAATTCTTTGTGCAATGCTGTTAATACAGCCTACTGTATTGATTATCCATATATCATTTCGTATACCGATATCGCTGTTTTTTCGTATGTACGCACTAATCATTGCAGGTGCTTGTGTTTTGCTTTCAATATTTTTGGGCGTATAAGCATAATCCTCAACGCCGTTAAGCTGTGTTTTAAGATTATGACTGTGAATATGCTCATTTTCTTTTATATCAGACGTTGCCTTTCCTATCGGATAGCCGTATTTTATTATTTTTTCGCCTTTTACAATATCCCTTTTTGCGTACTTGTGTCCGTCATTCAAACTAATATATACGTTATCGTCAGGATGAATTGTTATAAAATTTTTCTCACACATTCTCTCATACCATGCTTTTCAATTATTCTGTAATAATTATTTACCATATCCGATAAATCAGATAAATCAGCACTCCATAGCTTTGTGCTTTTAAGTATTTCATTAACTGAATTTGCTTTAATAAAATCCATTATTTCTGTATCATCGTTTGGGATATCATTTTTATAGAGATATATTAGTGCCGCGAGTGACATTGTCAGTGCCTCAGGGTATACACCCAATTTTTTCTTATAATCAAGTATGCTCGGCACAACACGCACAGAAAATTTACTTACACAGTTAAGCACGATTGAGCGCAGCTGATGACTGATATATGGATTTCTGAAACGATCCTCAACCGCTTTTGCAAAGGCAATATCCTCGTCGCCCTCGCCTATTGCTTTGAGTATTTCATCATAAACGCATTTATGCATATATGAGTATATATCCTCGTCGCTCATACACTCGCCGACAGTCTGAACACCTGCAAGGAGCGCCGCACAGACCATTGAAGTGTGAGCACCGTTGAGCAGACGCACCTTGCGTTTTTTGTAAGGCTTAACATTATCTGTCCATACAACATTAAACCCTGCCTTCTGCAGCGGAAGCTTATCTTCAAAGCTTCCCTCAATAACCCACAGATGATATATTTCAGCAGTATCAAGCAGCTTATCATTATAACCGATTTGCCTGCATAATTCCTCTGCTTCCTCCTTCGGATAGCCTGTTACAATTCTGTCAACGAGCGTATTGCAGAATTTATTTTCAGATATCAGCCAGTTATAAAAATCTTCGCCGAGCTTCCACTGCTGAGTATATCGCAGAACGCATTTCTGAAGCTCATTGCCATTATTATCAATAAGCTCACACGGCAGAATAATAAGTCCGTCAAGTCCTGCACTATATCTTTCATAAAGCATTGCTGTCAGCTTTGCAGGAAAAGCTTTCGGCGGTGTATCTTCAAATTTACAATTTTTATCAAATACTATTCCTGCCTCAGTTGTATTTGAAATAACAAATTCTATATCAGGATTTTTTGCTAAGGAAAGACAAGCCTGCCATTCATTATATGGATTGATGATTCGTGATACAGAGGTTATTTTTGTAATCTCAGATACCTCCTGCCCATTTTCAATGCCTCGCAGAAAAAGATTATACCTGCAGCTCTGCTCTTTAAATACATCAATATTTCCTCTGTCGGTTGGCTTAATTATCACTACACTGCCGTCAAAAAGCTCTTTTTCATTTAATTTATGTATGAAATAATCTGCAAAGCCACGCAGAAAATTACCCTCGCCGAATTGCATTATCCTCTCAGTCATAATTCATTCCTCTTCGTCAAAGCAAATAAGCAGCTTTGCAAGTGTTCCGTCATTGTTTGCAAGGCTTTCAAATGCCGTTTTTGCATCATTAACGTCATAAACACCGCTCACCATTTTAAGAACATCTGCTTTGCCTGACTTAACAAGCTCTATAAGCTCTTCAAAGTCCTTTGTATAAGCATTTCTTGAGCCGAATATATTCAGCTCCTTTTTCAGAATTACC
>DBFOUY010000230.1:0-15355 GCA_048365975.1 Eubacterium sp. | reverse complement strand
AGTCATAAGTGATACGCTTGCACCGTTTTTATTTGTAATTTTATAAAGCTCAACGTCTTTTTCGCCGATTTTGCCGAAAACTGATTTTTCAATGCTCATAATGAGAACTCCTTAATTTTTGTTAATTAAAGTATAAAATAAAATATTAACAAATTCAATACTTTCTTGACTTTTGCAGATAATAAAAGTATTTTATTAGTATAAGAATTGTAAATAAGTGTTATATTTATAAAATATAGGAGTGATAGGCTTGGATAAATTCAATATTCTTTTTACAGGCGGAATAAGATATATTCTGCCGATATTTGCGGTAATAATTATAGCCACCTGTGTTATATCACTGTTCAGGAACAGACCGAGGCTTCATAAGCTTGCACAGCTTGTTAATGAAAATGACGGCTCTGTTATTGACATTGACAGGTGGGAAACATCAATCGGCAAAAGCAAGTCAAATGATGTTGTTCTGCCGCAGGAGGATATTTCACGCTTTCACGCTGTTATTGCAAAAAAACAGAAAGAATGGGTTATAACCGATACTTTTTCAAAAACAGGTGTGCTTGTCAATGATGAAAAAATTGACGGTCAGGCCGTTATTGAGGACGGCGATATTATTACAATCGGCACAATACCTCTTAAGTTTTTATGTGCCGAGGCAATTTCAGACGAGCTTAAAACACAAATAAGAAATGAGGCTTCACAGATGAATAATCAGGTTAACAGAAATATTGCATATGCGGTGCTGGTGGATGCAAAAACACGCAGACCGATTTATCTCAGAAAAAAAGATGTTTTAATCGGCAGGGGCGATGATTCTGATATTCAGATTAATCTTGACACAGTGAGCGGACGCCACGCACGTATTCATCTTACAAGCCGTGGCTGGGCTCTTTCTGATTTGAACAGTCACAACGGAACAAAGCTTAACGGCAGGTACATCACTGAGCCGCAGCTTATTTTCGATATGGATATGATAACCTTTGGCGACAGGGTGTTTATTTTCTACGAACAGTAAAAGCAGGGAGTGATTATTATGGCTAATACGGCAAAAAAAGTAAAAAAAATGCCCCATATCAAGCCGATAAATAATTTTGCAATGCTTTTTGTGCTTACTGTTTTTCAGCTGATTACGGGTTATAGTGCTGCAACGGCAGGTGATGAGCTTGCTGTCAAGGTTATTGTGTCGGCGGCAATACTTATTGCTGTTGAATGGGTTTATGTTTCGGCGTTTTATTTTATACTACACAGAAGAAATTTTGAACTTGAGCTTATTGCATTTTTCTTAACAGGTGTGGGCTTGACGGCAATCGGCTCCGTTTCTCCGAATGCCTGCTTCAAACAGCTTCTTATTGCTGTCTGCGGTATAATCGGCTTCATTGTTCTGGTGTTTATACTCGGTAATATAGAGCTTTGTATGAAATTAAGACTGCCTGTTGCAATCGGTGCACTGGTGCTGCTTCTGCTTAATCTGATTATAGGCAAGGTTAATCACGGAGCACAAAACTGGATTGAAATCGGCGGAGTAACAATTCAGCCGTCGGAGTTTGTAAAGGTTGCATTTATTTTTGTAGGTGCGGCAACTCTTGAAAAAATACAGACATCAAAAAATATTATTAAGTTTATTGCATTTTCAATTGCCTGTGTAGGAACACTTATATTGATACGTGATTTCGGTACAGCACTTATTTTCTTTGTGACATTTCTGATTATTGCCTTTATGAACTCAGGCGATTTTAAAACGGTGGGTCTTGCAGTGTCTGCCGCAGGTCTTGGCGGTGCGATTGTTATTAAGTATAAAAGCTATGTAACAGACCGTTTTGCATCATACAGGCATATATGGGATAATAATGATATTATCTACGGCAACGGCTATCAGCAGACTCACGTGCTTACAGGTATTGCATCAGGCGGACTCCTCGGTCTTGGTATCGGTAACGGCAATGTAAGAAAATATCTTCAGGCTTATTTAACAATAACCGATGATATTTTCGGTCTTATCTGCGAGGAATGGGGATTCCTTTTCGGAATAATTCTTGTGCTGTCTTTTGTTGCAATCGCAGTTTCGGCACTTATTAATTCAATTGCGGCAAGGTCAACCTTTTATTCAATCTGTGCCGTTGCAGGTGCAGGTATGCTGTTATTCCAGACTGCACTTAATGTTTTCGGTATAACAGATGTGCTTCCTCTGACAGGCGTTACACTTCCGTTTATCAGTCAGGGCGGCAGCTCGATGATAAGCTGCTGGGCTGTGCTTGCGTTTATTAAAGCGTCTGATATACGCACCTACAGTTACCTCGGAGGTATTAAGGGAGGTGTCAGAAAGAAATGAAAATGATTACAAGAAGAGGTCTTTTTCTCCTTGTTCTGATTATTGCCTTTGTCGGCGGTATCGGTTTTCTGACTTACAGTGTTATGAGCGAAGGCTCAAAATGGGTTATGATGCCTTATAACAGTCATTTATACTATAATGGCGAAATGATAGGAGCAGGCAAAATAACTGACAGAAACGGCAAAGTGCTGGCTGAAACAGAAGACGGAAAAAGAGTTTATAACGAGTCGAAAACTACAAGAAAGAGCACTCTCCATACAGTCGGTGATACAGCAGGCTTTATTTCAACAGGTGTGCAGAGTGTGTATAAATCAAAACTGACAGGCTATAATGCGTTAACAGGAATTTACTCTGTTATGAAAAATGGCAGCGGTAATGACCTTGAGCTTACTATTGATGCCGATGTCTGTGATGTTGCTTATGAAGCACTCAGTGATTACCCCGCAGGCTGTGTAGGTGTTGTGAATTATAAAACAGGCGATCTGGTATGTATGGTTTCAACTCCGAGCTACGACGTTGAAAACAAGCCTGATGATATTGATACAAATGAATACTATAATGGTGCATATATTAACAGGCTTCTTGGGGGATTATATACTCCTGGTTCAACCTTTAAGCTTGTTACGGCAATCTGCGCTATTGAAAATATTCCCGATATTATGAGCAGGGAATTTGAATGCGTTGGTGAATATGACCCGGGCAAGGGAACACCTATTGAATGTAACGCATATCATGGAAAACTGACATTCAAAGAAGCACTTGCAAAATCCTGTAATTCAGCATTTGCACAGATAGCTATAGAGTTAGGGCCTGAAAAGCTTGCTAAAACCACTAAGGATCTTGGGCTTACATCATCAGTGTCAGTCAGCGGTGATATCAACTCGCTTCAAGGAAAATTCTTCCTTGAAAAGGGTGATGCAGATGATTATATAGGCTGGACAGGAATAGGTCAGGGCGATACAAGAATACCGCCTGTGGCTATGCTCAGACTTGTAGGAGCTATTGCAAATGACGGCAAGGCTGTGTCATATAACCTTGTTGACTCTCTGTTTAATAAAGCAGGCAAGGCGCTTGACCTTGATTTTACAAAGCGTGAAACTCAGCTTCTTGACAGTGGAACTGCAGCTCAGATGAAAAGTCTTATGCGTAATAATGTTATTGAGCAATATGGTGATTATAATTATGAGGGACTTAATCTTTGTGCAAAGTCAGGTACTGCACAGATAGATGAAATCAATTCAAATAATACTGCGTGGTTTGTAGGTTTTATGGATGATGAAAAAAATCCTTATGCCTTTGTTGTTATGGTTGAAAAGGGTAATTCAGGCTCACAGACGGCAGGACCGATTGCAAACAGAGTGCTTCAGGCATTAGTCAATAAATAAGGATGTAAAATGGATTTAGATATTTTTAACGAAGAACAGAAAGAAAGGGCTTTGCTCATTGCTGTTGATACAGGCGACTACGATGCAGAGGTTTCAATTGCAGAGCTCGGTGAGCTTGCTAAAACCGCAGGCGCTGATGTAGCGGGAGAAATGGTGCAGAAGCGTTCGTCTGTTGAGGCGGCGACCTTTGTTGGTAAGGGCAGGCTTGAGGAAATTGAGGAGTTCTGTAAAAACAATGAAATTGACCTTATTATTGCTGACGCAGAGCTAACTCCTGTTCAGGTCAGAAATATTGAGGACAGAACAGATACAAGAGTTGTTGACAGAACAACGCTTATTCTTGATATTTTCGCAGGCAGGGCAAGGTCTAAGGAGGGCAAGCTTCAGGTCGAGCTTGCTCAGCTTAAATATTCTTTGCCAAGGCTTACAGGAAAGGGAACAAGCCTTTCAAGACTCGGCGGCGGTATCGGAACAAGAGGTCCGGGTGAAACAAAGCTTGAAAGCGACAAAAGGCATATAAGACGTAAAATTCAGTATATCAGGGAAGAGCTTGGCGAGGTGGAAAAACGCCGTAATATGCAGCACAGTCGTCGTAAAAAGAACGGTGTTCAGGTTGCGGCAATAGTGGGCTACACAAACGCAGGCAAATCAACCCTGATGAACAGACTGACAGATGCAGGTGTTTTGCAGGAGGATAAGCTTTTTGCAACTCTTGACCCAACTGCAAGAAAGCTTTATCTACCTGACGGACAGCAGATTATGATTGTCGATACAGTAGGATTTATCAGCCGTCTGCCTCATCAGCTTGTTGATGCCTTCCGCTCAACACTTGAGGAGGCAACCTTTGCGGATGTGATACTGAATGTGTGTGACGCATCAAGTGACGAGTGTCATAATCATATCAGAACAACCAACGAAATATTAGAGGGACTGTTTGATGACGGTATTATTCCCGTGCCTGTTATCAATGTGTTTAATAAGTGCGATATTGCTCAGACAGCAGAGGATAAAATATATTTCTATGGCGGCGGAAGCCCCTGTATAAAAATAAGCGCTAAAACAGGCGAGGGCGTTGATGAATTGTTGTCAGCAATACAGAATGCGCTGCCACAGACGAGAAAAAGAGTTAAACTGCTGATACCCTTTGACAAGGGTGCTGTTGCGGCAAAAATAAGACAGGATGGTGTTATTCATTCAGAGGAATACACCGAAAACGGACTTGTTATTGATGCAACTGCAGAAATTTCATATCTTGATACAATAAAAGATTATATTATTTGATTTTGCTTCATAGAATTACTTAGGTGATTTTATGAAAATGCTGACATTCAAATTAAAGCCGAAAACTATTTTCGGTATTATTCTGACTATAACAGGAGTTGTTGTTATAGCCATTACCTTTGTGACAAATCATATAGGCAGTGAAAGCAAAAGCGTTTCGGCAATAATCAGTGCCTCAACTGATGAGGAGCGAAGAGCCTATCTTGAAAGTATGGGATGGGAAGCTGATACTGAGTTTGAAACAAAGGAGCTTACGATACCTGAAAGCTGGAACAATGTTTATAATGATTACAATGAGGTTCAGCTTAATCAGGGCTTTGATTTGAGCAACTATAAGGGTAAAAAGGTAATGCTTTACACTTATACCATAACAAATTACAAGGATTTGTCTGAGGGTGTTGTTGCAGATATGCTCGTTTGTGACGGCAATTTAATCGGTGGCGATGTTTGCAACACCTCGGCAGAAAATGGTTTTTTAGTAGGATTTAATGGTAAATAATGGAAAGAATTGACAAAATTGTTTCAGTAGCAGCAGGTATTTCAAGAACCGATGCAAGAGCCTTGATTAAAAAGGGTCTTGTATCGGTTAATGGTGCTGTTGTAAAAAACATCGGCTTTAAGGCTGATGAAAAAAATGATGTTGTATGCAGCAGGGGTGAACAGCTCTGTTACAGTAAATTTGTTTATATAATGATGAATAAGCCGAAGGGAGTTATTTCGGCAAGTGAGGGCGGCAATGAAAAAACTGTTGTGGATATTCTGCCTGACAGTATGAAGAGAAAAAATCTTTTTCCTGCCGGCAGACTTGATAAGGATACTACAGGTTTTGTACTGATTACTGATGATGGTGATTTTGCACATAGAATTTTAAGCCCTAAAAATCATATCTCGAAAACCTATATTGCAAAGCTGGACAAACCGTTCGATGATGAGGTTGTTGCTGCCTTTGAACAGGGTGTTGAGCTTAAGACGGATTTGTGTATGCCTGCCGAAATCAGTGCAGTTGACAGTGATTACAGGGCGGCACTTGTAACAATAAAGCAGGGAATGTATCATCAGATTAAGCGTATGTTCGGTAAATTCGGATTAACAGTTGTTGAACTGACACGAATAAAAATGGGCGGACTTGAGCTTGATAAATCGCTTGAGCCGGGTGAATGCAGATATATTACTGCAGATGAGCTTGAACAGATTACTGCTCACTGCCTGAGGTCTGAATAACTATAGATTGAAATAAAAATATTTTGTCTTACTATATGTTGTGTTGCAAGGTGTCGAAAATATTTCTTTATGCAACTATAACAAAAAAATATATATTTTTTTGTTAAAATAGTTGCAAATTCGTTAAACGTCTTGTATAATATTAACAAGATAAACATAATATTTTTGTGCAAGATTTTTACATTTGTGTTCAAAATAATTATGTGAATTGTTTTGTATCATCTATTTTAATCAGATTAGAGGGGTGTAAATTAATGCCTAACAGATTATTTCAGGGAATAATTAATCAGATGCGTGATGCTATTGACCGTACCATTGGTGTGGTTGATGAGGCGGGAACGGTTATTGCCTGTAGTGACCTCAGTATTATCGGCGAGATTCGTAAGGGTGTAATTGCTGCCGGTGTGTTCAACGGCACACAGACCTGTGTTGACGATTCAACCTACACAACCTTTGACGTGCTTATACGTCCTGAATATGCAGTGTTTGTTGACGGAACAGATGAGCTGAGCAGGCGTTATTCACAGATTATTGCTGTTGCCCTTGATCAGATTAAACAGAATAATGATGAGAAATTTGACCGCTCAAATTTTGTTAAAAATGTTATTTTGGATAATATTCTTCCGGGTGATATTTATATCAAGGCAAGGGAACTTCATTTTAATAATGATGCTTCAAGGGTTGTATTTTTAATCCGCACCATTCAGCAGACAGACGTTTCGGTTTTTGATATTATTCAGAATTTCTTCCCGGATAAAACAAAGGATTTTGTTATAAGCATTAATGAAAATGACATTGCTTTGGTTAAAGAGGTAAGACCTAATGTTGACGGCAAGGATTTAGAAAAGCTTGCTCGTTCAATTAACGATACACTTCTGTCAGAATTCTACTGCAATGCAGTTATCGGTATAGGTACCTGTGTTACAGGTGTAAAGGAACTTGCACATTCATTCAAAGAGGCACAGGTTGCTCTTGAGGTAGGAAAGGTTTTTGATACAGAAAAAACTATCATAAGCTATGAAAATCTTGGTATTGCAAGGCTTATTTATCAGCTCCCCACTACATTGTGCGATATGTTTCTGAAAGAGGTATTCAAGCGCGGCTCAATAGATTCGCTTGATCAGGAAACACTGTTCACCATTCAGAAGTTTTTTGAAAATAATCTTAATGTTTCTGAAACCTCAAGAAAGCTTTTTGTTCACAGAAATACCCTGGTTTACAGACTTGAAAAGATTAAAAAGCTCACAGGTCTTGATTTAAGAGAGTTTGACGATGCTATCGTATTCAAGGTAGCGCTGATGGTTAACAAGTACTTGGCATCAAGTCCCGTAAAATATTAATTTTCAGCAGAGCGTTTTTACGTTCTGCTTTTTTATATGCTGTTTTGATGCCGTTGTGATGTATAATAATACTATGAATGATTTTAGAGGAGCATAATGATGACTGAAATATTGATTGTCGAGGACGAAAAGCCTATTTCAAACCTGATAAAAATGAGCCTTTCAAAAGAGGGCTATTTCTGTACTTGTGCTTATGACGGAGAAAGTGCTGCAGATTTGATTGATAAAAACAGATATGATTTGATTCTTCTTGATATTATGCTGCCGGGATATGACGGCTTTGAGCTTATGGACTATATTCGACCTATGGAAATTCCTGTTATTTTCATAACAGCTAAAGGCAGTATAAATGACAGGGTTAAAGGATTGCGTGCAGGTGCAGAGGATTATATTGTAAAGCCCTTTGAGATTGTGGAGCTGCTTGCAAGGGTGGACGTTATTTTAAGACGATATAAAAAGATTGACTCAGTTATAAATATAGGCGGATTGTCAATAGATACCTATTCAAGAATAGTTACCAGGGATGGCTGTGAAATTCGTCTTACGCCTAAGGAATATGACCTGCTTTTGCTTATGGTACAGAATCCGGGCAGAGCTATGTATCGTGAAACTATTTATGAGCGTGTATGGGGTGAGGAATTTCAGTACGGAAGTAAAACGGTTGATTTGCATATTCAGCGTCTGCGTAAGAAAACAGGCTGGGAAAAACAGCTTCAGGCAGTTAATAAGGTAGGCTACAGGCTGGAGGTGCAGCGTGAAATTTTCGATTAAAATTATGCTTTCTATGCTTTGTCTTTTGTCACTGCTTTTCGGTATAGGCGGAAGTCTTATGATTTCTCTTTCTTTCAATGATTCACTCGAGAGGGAACGAAGCACAGCCTATAATTCATACCAGATGGTGCTTGGCACGCTGCAGATAGTCAACGGAATTGATAATCAGATTAATTATGATGATATAGGTGATATTCTTGAAAAGCTTTCAGAACAGAAAACAGATTCTTGGACAGCTCTGAGGCTTTATAATTCTGAAAAATCTGTTTATGAGGTCGGTATTTTTGATTTTTCTCTTGCAGAGGAGGATAAGCGTGCACAGCAAAATATAATTCAGCAGCTTGTAGCTTATGATGAAAAGCATTATCTGATTGTTTCAGGTGCATTTCAGGCTGGCGGCGAAACAATGTATCTTGATATGGCTTATAATATTACGCCTGTATTTGAAACACGCAGTGCACAGGAAAGGGTTTATCAGGGTGTATTTCTTTTTCTGATTGTGCTTTGTGCTTTTTTGTCATACAGTATTTCACACATACTCACAAAGCCGTTATCAGAGCTGTCAAAAACCTCGCAGGATATAGCTGATGGTAATTTTTCAAAAAGATGTGCGGTAAAAAGCAATGATGAAATCGGCAGTCTTGCCGTTGATTTTAACAGAATGGTTGATGAGCTGGAGGATAATATAAGACAGCAGCAAAACTTTATAAGCAGCTTTGCTCACGAAATGAAAACACCTATGACTTCAGTGATAGGATATGCAGATTTAATAAGAGGACGAACGCTCAGCGAAAAGGAAATATATGAATCTGCTAATTTTATTGTTTCTGAGGGCAGAAGGCTTGAGAATTTGTCACAAAAGCTTCTGGAGCTTTTTGTGATAAAAGAAAACAAGATTACGTTATCTTCTGCAAGTCCGTCACTTCTGATAAAGGAGTTAGTCAGTCGTTTTACACCTGTTTATAAAAAGCAGGGTATAAATTTAAAATGTGAATGCGAAGCAGGTTTATGCCTTCTGGACAGCGATTTGTTTAAATCACTTCTTGTTAATTTGCTGGATAATGCAAGAAAAGCGCTGGAAAACGGCGGAATAATTTTTGTAAAATCAGTAATGACTGATAACGGCTGTGTTATTACCGTCAGTGATAATGGCACGGGTATACCTAACGAGTCATTAACGCATCTTACCGAGGCTTTTTACAGAGTGGATAAATCACGTTCACGTGCTCAGGGAGGTGCCGGAATAGGTCTTGCTCTTTGCAGGGAGATTGCGGCAGTCCATAACGGATGCATAAGATTTGAAAGCGAACTTGGAAAAGGTACAACTGTTACAGTTGAGCTTAAAGGAGGTATAGTGTGAAAAATCACACTATACCGATTGTATTGTTCTCAAAATTTGCCTATGACATAATTTTGAGATGACTAAATTTCCATTATGCGCCTTGTCTGGCTACAACAAAGCGTATAAGAATTTTTGATTAACTATTTGTAGCCAGAAAGGCTATGGAAATTTTTATGAAGGCATTAAAGAAAGTAGCAATCATTGCTGTTACTGTTTCAGTAATTGTTTTCAGTCTGTTTCTGCCGTACATATCATCTTTAACAGTTGATCATCTCGGAACACAAATAAAGATAATGGGCAGCAACAATATATCTCTTTCGATGTCTGACAATATTGATATTTTAGATGGTGCAAAGTGGTTTTACAGACCGATTGATATGAAAGATGAAATATCTGAAAAAAGCGGTTCAGTCGGATATGATTCATCATCAATGATTGAGCTGTCGGAATATTCTCATTTGTGTCGTTTAAGCCGTGAAGATGTTTTGACTGCAGCTTATGAAACTATAAAAGAACTTAACGTTGACGGAATAGTAAGCGGCAAGCCGACGGATGCAGTGCCTAATTTGCTGGTAAGCTCAGGTGATGATGTTACAACTAAAACGGGTATATATTGGCGCTGTTTGTGGATAAATGATGAAGCAGAGGCTGATGCAGTAGTCTGGATTGATGATAAAAGCGGTCAGATGGTAAGTATGATGATGGATTATACCGAAGATTCCGGTGATGAAATTCCTAAAATAGTATACGATTTAGGCAAATATTGTCTTGTTCATTATAAGGCAGAAAAGATTAAGTACATAAAAGAGTCAGACGAATACTACTGGATTGATGTGACCGTGAGCAATAATGGTGAGGAATCTGCTTCGTTTATGGTTCGCTGGCAGAACAGAGAATTGATATTTTTTAATAATTGATAATATTTTGATGCTTTTTGTTGTGTTTTTTGATGATTTGTTTTTTTATACTTGATGTCGGAGAATAATATAAAAGGTGATGTTATGACAAAGAAAATGATAAAACAAATTATAAGAATATTAATTGTTGTATTTATTGTGCTGGCTGTAATTATAATTGCGTGCATTTCAGTCAAAAATGTAAAAAATGAAAACGAAAGCACAGTTTTAACAACAACAGAGCCGGCATCTGTTGCTGAAAGCAGTACAAAAAATGAGAAAATCGACAGAACAGATTGGAAACTTATGCTTGTTAATTCAGATACTCCGCTGCCTGAGAATTATGAGATTAAGGTAAAACAGCTTAATAACGGACAGGCTGTTGATGAAAGATGCTATGAAGAATTGCAGAGTATGATGGATGACTGCCGTGGTGCAGGCTTCAGCCCTGTAATATGTTCATCATATCGTACACAGGAGAAGCAGCAGATGCTTTTTGACAATCAGGTTGAAAAGTGGAAAAATCAGGGATATTCGGAAGATGAAGCGAAAATTGAAGCAGGAAAGCTTGTTGCTGTTCCCGGAACAAGCGAGCATCAGCTTGGCCTTGCCCTTGATATTGTAGATATTTCGTATCAGCTTCTTGAGGAAAAGCAGGAGGATACTCCTGCTCAGAAATGGTTAATGGAAAATAGCTGGAGATATGGTTTTATTCTTCGTTATCCGAAAGATAAAACAGACATTACAAAAATCAGCTATGAGCCATGGCATTATCGCTATGTAGGTAAAAAAGCCGCAAAGGAAATTTTTGATGAAAAAATTTGTCTTGAGGAATATCTGAAAAAATAATTTTGTAATAATTGCCGTATTTTGAGGTGTGAGTTTCTGAGCGTTGCATATATTGCGGTTGAATTGTTATATTTTTGGATATAATTAACAAATTTTCCATTTTAAAAGACGGCAGTTTACAAAATGGTTACAAAAAAGGCTTGATTTATCTTATAAGCTGTTATATTATATATAAGGAAAAAATTTAATTTATGTGGTGTTATTTCCGCAAAATTTCGATTTAACGAGGTAATTATTGTGATTGAATTCAGAAATGTATCGAAGGTTTATGACAGCAACGGTACTCACGCATTATCTAACGTAAATATCAAAATTGAAGATGGCGAGTTCGTGTTTGTCGTAGGCTCTTCCGGTGCAGGTAAAAGTACATTTCTAAAGCTTATTATGCATGAGGAGAAGCCTACAGAGGGTGAGATTATTTTTAATGATTACAACTCATCCACACTGAAAAAAAGGCAGGTGCCCTATTACAGGCGTGATATGGGTATTGTATTTCAGGATTTCCGTCTGATCCCCAAAATGACTGTTTATGATAATGTTGCGTTTGCAATGCGTGTTATCGGTGCAAAGGAAAAGGATATAAGAAAAAGGGTTCCTTATATTTTACAGCTTGTGGGTTTGTCACAGAAAGCAAGAGCACTGCCGAATGAGCTTTCAGGCGGTGAGCAGCAGCGTGTTTCTCTTGCAAGAGCACTTGTTAATAATCCTAAGGTTATTATTGCGGACGAGCCTACCGGTAATGTTGACCCTGAAATGAGCCATGAAATTGTAGGTCTGCTTACTAAAATCAATAACGCAGGCACAACTGTAATTATGGTTACGCACGAGCATGACCTTGTGCGTTCCTTTCAGAGAAGAGTTATTGTTATTAAAAACGGTGAGGTTGTGTCAGATACGCCTGACCCTACTCATGCTCAGTTTGAAAGCTCCGCTCCCGAGCAGGCAACTGATATGTTTTTCTTTGAGGAGAATGTATCAATTGACAAGGTTGATCTTGATGATGTTTTTGACAATCTTGAGGATGTAGTTTCGGATAAGCAGGAAGAAAGAGCCGGAGGTGAGGAGTAATGACAGGTTCAAGCTTTAAATATTTAACTAAAGAGGGCTTCAGAAATGTCTGGACAAACAGAATGATGTCCCTTGCTTCAATAGCTGTATTGATGAGCTGTCTTGTACTTATCGGCTCTGCGGCAATGATGTTTGTCAACATCGACTCCCTTCTTGCAAAGATTGAGGAAGAAAATGTTGTTATGGTTTATGTTGAGGATAATACTACCGAAGCAGAACTGACTGAGATGGAAAATCAGATTAATGCTCTTAGCAATATAAGCAAGGTGGAATTTGTTTCAAAGGTAGACGCATGGGCTGAGCAGCTTGATACAATGGAGGAAGCTCAGGCGGAATTTTTTACACAGATAAGCAGTGATATTCCGCTGCCTGATGCATACAAGGTAACAGTTGAAGATCTTGCAGGCTTTGACAAAACAGTTGAGGATTTAAAAGGTCTTGACCATATTGACACAATCAGAGAAAATAAGGACCTCGCACAGAAGCTTGTTGCAATCAGGCACGGCATTTCTATTATAGCAATTGTTATTGTTGCTGTTTTATTTGTTATTTCACTTTTCATTATTTCAAATACAATCAGACTTACTGTTTACAGCCGCAGACTTGAAATCAGCATTATGAAATCAGTCGGTGCAACAAACAGCTTTGTCAGATTCCCGTTTGTTATTGAGGGCGTTATTTTAGGCGTTCTTTCAGGTGCTTTGGGACTTGGCTTTGTATGGGGTCTTTATGAGTTAGCTATTACTCAGTTTAATGATTTGCTTAAGTCACTTAACCTTGCGGCAATTCCGTTTACAGATTACGCACTTCCTATGCTCGGAATATTTGTATTAATCGGTGTTGTGTGCGGTGTAGGCGGCTCGCTTGTGACTATGAGAAAGTATCTTAATAAGGAAGGTAGTGAGATTAGCGGTGTCTAAATCAAAATTAAGGGCATTTTCTGTATTTTTGTGTGCTGCTCTTGTTTTTTCAAGCTTCGGAATAACAGCACAGGCAAAGTCAACCTCACAGCTCAGAAATGAACGTGATAAAATTCAGAGCGAAATAAACAGTGCTCAGGATAAAATTGACAGCCTCGCAGAGCAAAAATCAGAAACTGAGGAATATTTGTCAGCCTTAAGGTCAAAAATAGATTTGCTGCAGGATAAGATTGATTCGCTTGAAGCAGATAAAAGTGCTTTGCAGGAAGAAATTAATGCTATTCGTGAAAACATTTCAAAAACCGAGGCTGAATTGAAGAAAAACCAGCTTGAAATTGATAAAAAACAGGCTGAATTTGATAAGAACTATGAGGATTATTGTCAAAGACTCAGAGCTATGTATGTTTCGGGATCGGTTTCAAACCTTGAGGTTTTACTCACCTGCACTGATATGAGTGCAATGCTTACCCGTTCACAGATGATTAAGTCTGTATCAGAGCAGGACAGTGCTCAGCTTGATGACCTTATGAAAAAGATGGAGGAAATCGAGGCAAAGAAAAAGGAGCTTGAGGTTAAGCGCAACGAGCTTAACGAGGATAAGGAAAAGCTTGAGGAGAATAAGCAGTCATTGCAGAAAAGCATTGACGAAATTGATTCTTCAAAAAAAGAGGTTGATGCTGAAGCTGCTGAGGCTAACGCATTAATGAAAAAGCTGTCATCACAGACCAGCGAGTATATGGAATTGATCGATACTAACAGAGAACGCTTGCAGGAAGTTGAAAATGAAATCCGAAGAGCGGCGGCAGCAGCTTCAAGCGGCTCTGGTACAATTTCAGGCTCACACGGTTCAGGCAGCGGTGCACTCGGTTATCCTACAGATTCAAGAAGTATTTCTGCAGGATTTCCGTACTATAACAGCGGCGGCTATCATGGCGGAATAGATTTTCCTGTTCCTGTAGGCTCTAATATATATGCTGCTGCAAGCGGTACTGTAATTATTGCAAAAACACTTAATTACAGCTATGGTTACTATCTTCTGATTGACCATGGTAATGGTCTGTCAACACTTTATGCACATAACAGTGCACTTTACGTAGGCGTAGGTGATACTGTATCGAGGGGTCAGGTTATTGCTGCAAGCGGAAGTACCGGTAATTCAAGCGGTCCGCACTGTCACTTTGAAGTTCGTGTCAACGGATCTCAGGTTAACCCTTTTAATTACTTATAATTTGTAGTATAATAAAACATAATAATTTAAATTAATTTAAGGAAGTGAAGGTCAATGAAACAGTCTGGTTTATTTGTTAGGTTTATGTCTGTTTTACTGACCTTCTGTTTTATTTTTACAGCAATCGGTTCAAACGGCATTGTTTTTGCGGCAGGCAATAAATACAGCGATGAATATGAAAATATGACACCTGCAGAAAAGCAGGCTTATCTTGAGCAGAAGCTTAAAGAGGTTAATGCAAAGCTTTCATCCCTTGGCGAGCAGTCAAGTGAGACAGAGGAGTATATTAACACTCTTGACCAGAAAATAAGCTATCTGCAAAAGGAATTATCACTTTCAAAAAATACGATTGAAAGCTCAAAGAATAAAATAACTTCACTTGAAAATGAATATAAAAATAATGAGGCTGAAATTAAAATTCTTGAGCAGGATATAGTTGATTTAACAGCTAAGCAGACTGCTCTTCAGAAGGAATTTGACCTCAGCTATAAGGATTATTCCAAAAGGGCAAGGGCACTTTATATAAGCGGAAATAACAGTATGCTTGAAATGCTTCTTACAAGCACGGATATTTCAACACTGTTTACAAGACTTGAGATGATTAAGCGCGTTTCAAAATATGACAGAGAGCTTCTTGAAAATCTTCAGAATGAAGGTACAGAGCTTCTGAACACCAAAACAAGCCTTGAGGACAAAAAGGTTACTTTGTCTGCTAATCAGGAAAATCT
>DBFOUY010000229.1:0-5341 GCA_048365975.1 Eubacterium sp. | reverse complement strand
GCTTATTTATGATATGGGCGGACTTCATAAATTCACTAACTGGAACAGACCTATTCTCACAGACAGCGGTGGATTTCAGGTATTCAGTCTTGCTAAGCTGAACAAAATTACAGAAGAAGGTGTAACCTTTAACTCTCATATTGACGGCAGAAAAATATTTATGGGTCCTGAGGAAAGTATGCAGATTCAGTCAAATCTCGGTTCAACGATAGCAATGGCTTTTGATGAATGTGTTGAAAATCCTGCTACATATAAATATGCCAAGGAATCCTGTGAGCGTACAACAAGATGGCTTGAACGCTGTAAAATTGAAATGGACAGGCTTAATTCACTTGAAACAACAATAAATAAAAATCAGCTTTTATTTGGAATTAATCAGGGCTGTACTTATGATGATTTAAGAATTGAGCATATGAAGCAGATTGCTGCTATGGATTTAGATGGCTATGCAATCGGCGGTCTTGCAGTAGGCGAGCCTAAGGAGGATATGTACAGAATAATTTCTGCCGTTGAGCCATATGCTCCTAAAGATAAGCCCAGATACCTTATGGGTGTAGGAACACCGGGTAATATTCTTGAGGCTGTCAGCAGGGGAGTTGATTTGTTTGATTGCGTTATGCCATCGAGAAATGCAAGACATGGTCATTTATTTACTAAAGAAGGCATTATTAATATTAACAATGCCAAATATGACAGGGACAGCAGACCGATAGATGAAACCTGCAACTGTCCGACCTGTCAGAAATACTCCCGTGCTTATGTAAGACATCTTATTAAGGCTAATGAAATTCTCGGTATGAGATTAGCTGTAATGCACAACCTTTATTTTTATAATAATTTAATGTCTGAAATACGAGAGAACTTAGACAACGGTACATTTAGTGACTACAAAAATGAATATTGTGTAAAACTTGATACAAGAATTTAGAAAACACTTGCAAAGTTAATAAATATTTAATATAATACATATGATTTATTTTAGGAGGAAAAATGTATGAATCCAATTTTATTAATGGCAGCAAGCACAGGTGCAGCCGCTGGTGCCGGTTCAGGTCAGCAGACAACAACAATGATTATTATGATGGTTGTACTTTTTGTTGTTATGTATTTCTTTATGATCAGACCGCAGAAAAAACGCCAGAAGGAAGAGCAGGAAATGAGAAACTCTCTTGAAATCGGCGATGAGATTGTTACTATCGGCGGTATTGTCGGCAAGGTTGTTACAATCCGTGAAAATGATCTTATTATTGAAACAGGCTCAGACAGAAATAAAATGAAGATTGAGCGCTGGGCAATCAATACAAATAAGACAAAGGCTGAGCAGCACCAGAAAGAAGTTGAGGCAGCTCGTGAAGCAGCTAAGGCTAAAAAAGAAAGCAAAAAGTCTAAGAAAGAAGTTATTGACGAAACAAAGAAAAAGGACTAATAACAGACTTTCAGTAATAAATAAAAACCTCTCCGAATACTTTTTATCGGAGGGGTTTTATTATGCCTAAAATTTCAGCTACAAATTCTAAAGGATTGTTTTTAACTTATTTTATTAAAATTGTAATATCAAGCATTGCATCCGTTTTACTTTTTAGTTCAATATCCTCGGCAGTTATATTAAAATTTGATTTTGATTTATCAACTTCAGGCTATGTTTCAATAGTAATCAGCCTTTTATCAGCAATAATAATATCTCTTGTAAGCATCAGCGGATTTAAAAATAATTTTTTATTACTGTCAGTAATATCTGTTGCACCTTTTACTGTTTTTATTTTTATTAATTTTTTAGTCAATAAAAGCAATTCACTCTATTTTATTATAAAGCTTGTATTGATTTTTGTGTCAGCAATTATTGTGGCACTTATAAAATCATCAAGAAAAAGGTGAAAATATGGATAAAGTAAAAGATAAACAAAACAGTATTGAAAAAATGCTTGCACCAGCAGATGAAAAACCTAAAATTACTTTTGATTTCAACGAAAATAAATTTATTTTTTATTGTGGATTATTTTATGCAGTCGGGCTTTTTATAGGTTCATATTTTTATAAAATTGCCCAGAGCGATAAACTAAACGAGCTTGTTATGATAAAAGATAATAGCTTCACCAATCTGATGTTTTCAAATTTCTGCATTTATTTCTCCCTGTTTTTGATTACTGCATTTCTCGGTTTCTGTTTAATAAGTGCACCACTGATTAATATTGTACCTATGTTTATAGGCATTGCAACAGGCAGCAGACTTTCATATTATTTTGTTAACTATTCTGCCAAGGGTGTTGGATATTCTCTTATTATGATAGTGCCCTACATTGCCTTGCTTATAACAACGATTGCATACACTATGAAGGTAAGTGTTGAATTGTCAACAAGAATAAGAGGTCTTGTAAAAGGGGAGAGGAAAGAGCCTTTTGAAATTAATTCATACCTGAAAAAATATCTTTTTCTTGCCATTGCAATTATAGCAGTATCTTTAATAGACAGCGGTCTGACAAAATTATTGTTTTCAGTAGTTACCATTTAGCTTTTTCTTTTGATAGAGGATTTGATTCAATAGCTTTTCTTGTGGCATCATCAGCAATATGTGTATAAATTTCCGTTGTGCCTAAATTTTCGTGACCAAGTATTTCTTTAAGTAAAAGCAAATCAACATTACCATGCTGATACATAAGGGTAGCAGCAGTGTGTCGTAGTTTGTGTACCGATAATCCTCGGTCACCAAGACCAGCCTTGTCAAGATACGAATATATAATATGCTGAACAGTTTTTGGACTTATTCTTTGATTTCTTGAGCTGAGAAAAAGTGCTCTGTCTTTGACACCATCATTTGGTCGTACCTTCATATAGCTTACAATAGCGTTTATGCATGCCTGGTTAAGGTAAACAACACGCTCCTTGTTTCCTTTACCTATAATAGTCAATGAGCCGTCAGCTTTAATATCATTATAGTCAATAGAAACAAGCTCACTTAATCTCATACCACAGTTTAAAAAAAGTGTAATTATCGCATAATCTCGCTCTTTATATTTTCCATCTATAACAGACAGAAGTTTCTCAGCCTCTTCCAGAGTTAAATATTTTGGAAGAGCTTTTTTTGTTTTGGGTGCATCAAGCGATTTCATAGGATTATTCTCAAGCAAACCGAGATTATCGGTCAGATAGCCAAAAAAACGTCTTATAGCTACAACTCTGCGAGCCCTTGTTGTTTCGCTGTTACCACGCTCATTTTTGCAGTATACTATAAACTGATAAGCATCAGTCAGATTTACTCTCTGTATAAATTGCAAATCAATAGGGGACAAATCAATTTTTTCATCAGGTGTATCCTCAGCACAAAGTCCCTTGTATTTAGCTAAATATCTGAAAAATGTCCTCAAATCAGATGCATATTCTATAACAGATAATTCGCTGTGATTTTTTATTGCTTCAATATAAATCAAGTATTGCTGAACAAGCTTCGGCAATTCACTGAATTCTTCCTTACGCATAATTATGTTCCTTTCATTCTTCTTTACTATAATTAAAGTGCTGTTTCATACAATCAGATAATTTTTTAATACTTATATGTTGTATTATCAGAAATAAACTGATAGTTTGAAACTGATGCTTTAACAGTTATAAACAGCTATAAAACCCATTAAAACTCCCCTTAATTATACAAAATATTAATTTTGTATAATTGTAAATCAAAAATCACGCTATGTCAAGGGTTTCAGGGGCAAAATTTAATTATACATAATATTCATAATCCACTATTTATAATTGAAAAAGAGCAGAGTAATCTGCTCTTTTTATTCTTCTACTAATGCTGTAAAAGCATCACGAATTGTTCTTACGGGAACAATATCCATATTTACTTTAAGCTCTTTTGATAATTGTTTATAATTATGAAATGGTATTATGCAGCGCTTGAAGCCTAAACGCATTGCTTCGCTTACACGCTGTTCACAGTTATTTATTGCTCTGATCTCGCCTGCAAGTCCTACCTCACCGAAAGCAAGTACATTTTCCCCTACTGCTTTATCTTTAAGTGAAGAAACAAGTGCAAGTGCAACTGTTAAATCAGCGGCAGGCTCATCAAGCTTTAATCCGCCGACAACATTTATATATGCATCCATATTATTGAAAAAGTAGCCTGCCCTCTTTTCAAGCACTGCAAGAAGCATACTCATTCTGTTATAATCAAAGCCTGTGCTCATTCTTCTTGGAGTACCGAATCCTGTGGCACATACTAATCCCTGTACTTCTGCAAGTATGGGTCTTGTGCCCTCCATAACACAAGCAACACATGTACCAGATGTGTTTTTAGGTCTGCCTGAAATCATCATAAGTGAAGGATTCAGCACTTCTTTAAGTCCCTCACCTGTCATATCAAAAACACCGATTTCATTTGTTGATCCGAATCTGTTTTTTGCTCCTCTTAAAATTCGGTATGAATAATTTTTTTCACCTTCGAAATAAAGAACAGTATCAACAATATGTTCAAGTACCTTTGGTCCTGCAATAGCGCCATCCTTGTTGACATGACCAACGATAAATATCGGAATGCACAAACCTTTTGCTGCATGCATAAAGATATTTGTACATTCCCTAACCTGTGTTACAGAACCTGCTGAAGAAGTTATTTCATCATAAACCATTGTCTGAATTGAATCAATAATAACAATATCAGGCTTTTCTGATTTTATTGCATCTACGATAATTACAACATCAGTCTGTGGTAAAACAAAAAGCTTGTCCGTTGTTACTCCGAGTCTGTTTGCCCTCATTTTTATCTGATTCGCAGATTCCTCACCGCTTACATATAAAATCTTTTTGTTTTTGCCAAGATGCTCACACATCTGTAAAAGAATTGTCGATTTGCCTATACCGGGATCACCGCTGATTAATACAAGACTGCCGAGAACTATGCCACCGCCGAGAACTCTGTCAAATTCTTTAATACCTGTTGACATTCTTTTTTCAACATCCTCTGTAATCTCTCTTAACGCCATAACCTGATTAACAAAATTTACTTTTGATGAATTTCTGTTTGCAGATGACGGAATTTCTTCATTCATAGTATTCCATTCACCGCAACCCGGGCATTTGCCATACCATTTCGGCGATTCATATCCACATTCGCTGCAGACAAAAATTGATTTTACCTTTGCCATTATAACTCCTTTGATAGATAATCACCATAACCGAGCATTATTGAATATGCCATTTTGCTCTGGTAATTATCATCCTGTAATTTTTTATTTTCTCTTCTGTTATTCTTCTGCAGATTGTCTTTTGAAATATTTAAAATACTGTCAGCAAGCTCTTTACTGAGGTTGTCGTTTGGTGAATACCAGATTTGTATTCCCCCATT
>DBFOUY010000228.1:0-2896 GCA_048365975.1 Eubacterium sp. | reverse complement strand
GATTTCAAGGGCAGAATGAAGTCACTGCTTTCAAAGGCAAATGATTTCGGCATTTATCCGGAGGCGGCAAAAAAGCTTATGGTTTTTCCGTTTCCTATTATAGTAGCATTTTTATATGTGGCACTGTCAATGATTTTTAAAATATGGCATCCCTTATGGATAATATTTATGACTATTCCCATTTATTACAGGTTTGCAATTGCCTGTAAGGCTAATAACAAAAAGGTTTTTGCTTTGCTGATACCTGTTCCTGAAATGGTGGTTACAGTGTATCTTCTGCTTGGTGTTGCTATAGGTGTGTGGGGATATGCAAGCCTGCTGTTTTTAATTATTCCTTTATATTACTGGGTAGTTCTGGTTTCAAAAAGTAAAAAAGATAGTGAAGAATAATATGGATAAAATTGAAAAAAAGGTATTTACAATTATAATATTTATAGTGGTACTGTTTTCTGTGTGCATTGTTACCTTGTCATTGTTTAAAATTCCGATGATAAGCAATGATAATTCAGCTAAATTAAGTATCGGTGAGGCAAGGTCAGAGGTGCTTGAGCTTAATTCTCTTGATGAGGGTGACGTGGTATTCACTGAGCAGGAGGCTGATATAAAAAACGGCTTTCGCTATTATGACTTTGCTTTTAATGACGGAACAATGAGCTATAAGTATCGTATTGATGCACATACAGGTGATGTTGTTTTCAGCTCATCTGAACAAATAGATTAAACAATTAACCCCTTGCAGATTATTAAAGCAGCAAGGGGTTTTTAAAGGTGATGTTTATTATGGCAATGTGGAATCCTTGGCGAGGTTGTATAAAATGTAGTGATGGCTGTAAATATTGCTATATTCATAAAGGCGATTCAAAAAGAAATATAAATACTAATGAAATAGTGCTGACAAAAGATTTTAAAAAACCGATAGATAAATTAAAAAACGGAAATTATAAAATGAAATCAGGATTAGTATATCTGTGTTTTTCAACTGATTTTTTAATTGAAGAAGCGGATGAGTGGCGTAAAGAATGCTGGCAGATGATAAAGGAAAGAAATGATTGTACTTTTTTATTTTTGACAAAAAGAATTGACAGATTTATGAATTGTATTCCTGATGACTGGAGCAGCGGATATGACAATGTTGTAGTATGCTGTACAATAGAAAATCAAAAAAATGCAGATTATAAGCTGTCAATATTCAGGGGTTTACCAATAAAGCACAAATGTATCACTGCTCAGCCGTTGCTTGAGAGAATTGAGATAGAAAAATATCTTGATGATGTAGAATTAGTTGTTGTCGGAGGTGAATCAGATTATAATGCAAGACCATTAGATTATGATTGGGTATTGGATATCAGAGAACAATGTATTAGAAAAAATGTTGATTTTGAATTCAGACAATGCGGAACTTATTTTATAAAAGACGGTAAAGAATATAAATTAAAAACAAGTGATTTGTGTAAGCAGGCAAAAATGGCAGATATAGATTATAAATCACAGAGATAAGAGCTTTGACAGAACTTATCAAAGCCCTCCTTTACAGAAAGATGAGGCTTTATATAAAATAAAAAGCTTACGAACTGTAAAGTCCGTAAGCTTTTTTTATATGGAGCGGATGACGAGGCTCGAACTCGCTACCTCAACCTTGGCAAGGTTGCGCTCTACCGGGTGAGCTACATCCGCAAATGCAAGAGTAATTATACATTGAAAAAGCAGTTTTGTCAATAGCTTTTATAAAAATAATTTTATTATTTACATATTTAATTATTTTTGTTACAATATATATCTAATTAAATTTCAGGAGAAGAATATGGATTACCGCATAGCCCCCTTTGGAAATATATGGTCAAACGGCATTTTTAATGTGCCTTCTGACCTTGTTGACAAATATTTAAAAATTGCAAGTGAATACCAGCTTAAAGCACTGCTTTTTATTTTGAGAAACGGGGGACAGGCATCCTCTTCACAGATTGCAAAGGCACTCGGTCAGACTGCAGGTGATATTGATGATTTGCTGGAGTTGTGGACAGATGAGGGAATACTGTCGACTGACGGACAGGCTGTTGTTGCAAAGACTGAAATCAAGCCCTCTGAGCCTGTTGCCCCAAAAAAGGTAGTTAAAGAAAGTCTGTCTGCACCAAGGCTGACTCCCGCCGATATTATCAATGCACAGCGTGATTGCAGTGACATTGCTTTTCTTTTAAATGAGGCGCAGGTTATTTTAGGCAGAACAATCAGCCACGCTGAGCAGGAAATGCTTGTTAATATGGTGAATTATTATGGTCTTAAGGCTGAGGTCATTATGATGATTCTTGAATTTTACCGCAGTGAAAAGGAACGTGGTAAATCAATCGGCATTTCTTATGTCAATGCAATGGCTAAAAACTGGGCAGAGGAGGGAATCGACTCTGTTGCAGATGCTGAATTAAAGCTCCAGGACATTGCAAAAAGTGACAGACTCTGGAATGAGATTATTGCTGTCACAGGCATCCGCCACAAGCGGCCCACTGCCAAGCAGAGAGAAATGGTTAAGGACTGGTTTTCTGATTTTGATATAACAATGATAACTCTTGCCGCAGATATTATGAAGGAAAATATTCCTGAACCTAAGCTGGCTTATATGAATACGATAATAAAAAAATGGAGAAAAAATGGGATTTCTTCACCTTCTCAGGTTAAAGCCGAGCAGGAGGCATATGCTAAGAGTAAGAGCGAAAAGAACGATGACAGGCTTAAATCCGAGCCTACATATGATTTGGACGAATACGCAAAGTTTGCAATGAGCAATACAGATATATAAGGAGGTGCTTTGATGTCATATTCACAGGATGTTTATAACAAAGCAACTGAAATGCTTGAACGACGCAAGGAACGTGCTAATATTGAGTCACAGGCAAGATTTGAT
>DBFOUY010000227.1:0-10277 GCA_048365975.1 Eubacterium sp. | reverse complement strand
AAGCTGACATTTATTTTCAATTGTCGGCAATCCGAGAAAATATTCTTTTTCAGAATCATTTCTATCAATGTCTTTTTCTTTAGATTTAAATTTTCGGAAGGTCGGCATCCAAATAATAGTTTTTTTATATTGTCTGCTTGTGAGCTTTTTTATTTCTTTAGTTTTCGGCTCAGAAAAAAATATATCATTTCTCGGTAAACCTGATAAAAATAATCGCTCTTTATCGATATTATATTGCTCTGATACTAACTCAACTAAATTCCTGCTTGGACAAAGTGCCTCAGTGGACATCCGGCCAGCATTAATTTTTTCTCTGCAATTTTTTAATGGAGGACAACCATGAGTGAGGTAAACTGAATGTACATTTTTTTTTAGCTTTGCAATTGGCGGTCTGTTATCGTAAAAAATATATTTAGCCCGGTTTTCATAATAAAGGTTTTTTATACCATGACCAAGATATGGAATAACATAACAGTAACCATCTTTTACAAATGAGTGGTAATTGTCTGTTGTCCATACAAGCTTGTATTTTTTTGCATAACCGTTTTCTTTTAAATAGCGGTATACAGCTCCGGCATTTCCGCCATAGTCATATGAAGCTTCAAAAAGAATTGTATTACCTACAGGGATTAACAGTGCAAGTTTTCTTAAGATACCATATAAAAATTTTAATGTTTTTTTAATCATATTTTTTATTAACATATTTGTTTTTCAGGTTGTTTAGTATATTGATTATCATTTCTTTATTAAGTATCGAAGTTAGAATTGAAATTATTATTATTGATGCGACAGTAATAATGATATTGTTAACTGTAAATGAAATAGATGAAACTACTATAACCACTAATGAAATAACGATTGTTTTCATTTCATATTTTATTTTAATAATTTTAGAAATTTCTTTGTGTCTCATTACTGCAATCAGTGCATATGAAATCAAAGTTGAAACAGATGCGGCAAACAAGCCGATAAAATGAATAAATATCAGATTAATAGCTAAATTAGCAATTGCTGAAAACACAGTGGTTTTAGCAATATATTTGGTGTATTTCAGTGCACCGAAAAGAGAGCCATACAAATTACCAAACGTATGAAATAGTCCTGAAATCAATAAAATCAAAATATGATAATAAGCATCATTATAGCTTTCATTAATAAGTATTTTAAAAAGAAGGGGTAAAACAGATATAATAACAGCACAGCAACAGGTTATGAAACCGACACTTTGATTCATTATTTTTGAATAGTATTGATCTCTGTCCTTGCTTTTCAGATTTTCAGCCGCATTCTCTGACCATGAAATCTGAAATACATTGGTTATAGTTATGAAAATATTAGGGAATTTATTGGCAACTGCATATATTCCATTAACAGCAGAACCCAAAAAATATGTTACTACTAATCTGTCAGATACATTTACAAGCCACCAGCACAGTGTGTTTGGTACCATTGGCAATGAGTATTTGAGAAGCTCACGTAGCTTTTGTTTTTCAAAACATTTTATATTTATATATCTGTAAAGCTTGCAGGCAAAAAAACCAACTGCTGCTGCAATAACATTTCCTATTATTGTTGCTGTGAGCATACCTTCAATATGCCAGTTAAAGCCTGCAATAAAAATAACATTAAAGGCAATTTGGCTTGATGCTGCGAGAAAGCTTATTAAAGTATAAATTCCTATATTGCCAAGACCTCTAACCATTTGACCGATAATTGAACAGTAGAGGGTTGCAATAATATTTATTATTAAATATTTAGTGTATTCAAAGTGCGTTAAACCGGTTATAGGCAATACCAGCAGTATACCAACTAAAAGTGTGGCAGTAACAGTGAAAAATGTGGTGCTGATATATTTTTTCTTTTCATTTGCATCGTTTCTGCAGTCTATTAAATGTCTGAATATTCCTTGCTCAAACTGAAGTGTAAGTGTATATGTAATAAGTGTTATCAGAGTATTTACTAAATCAACTGTTCCGTATTCCTCTGTACTTAAAATTGATGTGTAAAGCGGTAGCAGAAAAAAGCTTATCCCCTTTGTACACATTGTACCAAAGCCTATAATGGCTGTGTTTTTTAATAGCTTTGATTCTCTTGTCATTTTGAGTCTGCTCCTAAAAAGGATTTTTTGATTTTTCTTATTGTTCGTCCGGGAAATCCTAAAATTACCACCAATTTATATGCGTTTTTTTCTCCTAATTTTTTTGCAAATTTTTGCTGGCGTTTTCGCCATTTTTTATCAAATGCACTTAGCCATGACATATTATACCAATGGATTGTGAAGGTGTTTTCAGTGCAATTCAGATTACCTGTTGTAGAATTCAAAGGGCAAAAATATTCTGTGGGATATAATGTTATACCGAGAACATTCTGCATTTTGTCATTCATTATAGCACCGTTTTGCATAAGAATCTTTGAATTAATTATAGGACAATTCAAATCTTTTGCTTTTTTGGGGTTGCCGTTTTCATCAAGAAAATCTAAATCGTCATATGAATCACGAAGCAATTTGATTCCCTTTTGTTTTGGTATTGCACCAAAGCCAAGACCCGTAGCTATCATGCATCCTTTTTCAAAGCCCATAAAGGCTTCATTTTCTAAAAGCTCATCAAGGCTTTTGATGAGCTCAACATCAGTGTCAAGGTAGATACCGCCATGAGTATAAACAATGTCAAGCCTTGCGTAATCAGATACAAAAGCCCATTTTTTCATATCATAAGCTTGCGATATGAAGTTGTTTTTTCTGACATTATAATTTGATTCATCCCATCTGATTATTTCATAATCAGGGCAAAGCCTTTTCCAACTTTCGATACATTTCTGGTCTTTTTCAGGTATCGGATTTCCGCCGAACCAGCAGTAGTGAATTTTTTTGGGTATCATATTTACACCTGTTTATTCTCTCATTTGTTTTAATGATCTAAGCCACATTTTTAGCTTTGTATAGTCGTTTCTCAGCTTAAATTCAAGCTCTTCACGGAAAGTTCCTACCTTCCATATTTCGTCCTTTTTTGCTCTGAGCATCAAGAAATTTTCTTCAACACTGTCCCAGTAAGGATAAAAATAAAGCTCTGTTATTCTTCTGAGTACTTTTTTGTCTTTGTCAAATCTTTCTTTTTCAAGCAGATTGAAACGCTCCTGAGGGTCCCACTCAAGGTCGTAAAATTCCTCAGTATCAGTGCGTTTGTTATAGATATATTTGTATCTGTCACTTATTACTGCCAGCTTTCTGTCAGGCTGTGCATAGTACTGTGAGTCAACAAAAACATAATCTCTTTTTACTATTTCATCGTTCAGCAGAAGCCTGATTAAATCAACGTGTGAGGTTATATAATCAACTCTTTCAATGCCGTTAATTCTTGGTGCAATAAGGGGGACACGGCAGGTCGGCTCATAAACGTGAAAGCCGTACCCCGGTATATTCTTATGCATATTCATATGACCGTGGTCGGCAGTAACATAGATATTTTCGTCACCGTATTTTTCACGGATAAAGCCTAATATGCTGTCAAATACATCGATATCGTCTCCATAGCAGCAACGACCTCTTATAACGTGAGGGAGGTGCAGCCATATGAACAGCTTGTCACTGTCCTCAATTGAATTAAGCTCAGCATATATTTTATTGACAGTTAATTTCAGCAGGTCATCATTTCTTTTTAGTGGTACATTTTTAGGACGGTGAACGCCTGATTGCTGCTGCATTTCAACAATATGTATTTTTGTTTTGCTTTCGTCACCAAATTCTCTTACATAAGGATAAGCACCTCTCATATAATCAGGTGACCAGATTATATGGCAGTCATAGCCATTTTTCTGGAGAACAGAAAAAATGCTCTCTTTCTCATTTGGCTCAACACTTGTGTATCGTTTTCTTTTTTCAAATGTATGGCAGTATTCACCTGTGAGCATACTGCTGAATACCATTGAGGTTGATGCTGCTGATGTATGATGATTATAAAAAACCGTACCCTTTTCTGCAAGCTCGTCAAGGTTAGATGTTTTCCAGTACTTATTGCCGAAGAGGGGAAGGTTTTCAATGCTCATAGCATCCTTTGAATATAAAAAAATTACTTTTTTCATACTTTTGCCTTCTTAGCCTGTATATTTTGATTTTTGGCATTTTCTGCTCTGTATTCTCGTATTTTGATAAACAGCATAGCAAGAGTAAAGAATACCAAAAATGAAATTTCACGCCTCAGTGAGCTGTTATAAACAACATTCATCATTGCCATAACAGACATAATAAGAGTGAAGATTGAATAGCTGTTAAGCTCCTTGACTCTTCTGTATTTTATTGCAAGAGCCATAATGAAAATGAAAATTCCAAAGAACATTAACAGACCTATAAAGCCTGTTTCAAGATAGAGCATTGAGGTTGAAATATTACGATAGCCTATGTGCTCATACATAGTAGCAAATGAGCTGTGGCACCATTTGAAAGTTTCAGATGATTCGCAGGCACCGAGTCCGTAGCCGATCAGCTTGTTCAGCAGATTGTTGTGGAAGAAATAGTCATTAACCTGTGAAATCGCTGTAAGTCTTGAAATACGAAGGTCGTTTTTACCGAATTCTGTACGTGAGTTATAGTCAATAATATTTTGAAGCGACATCATATTATCGACTGAATCACTGTTAACAAATGAAAAAACTCTGAAGCCGACATAAATTCCCGCTACACCGAGAGCCAAGGCAAGGAGTTTTTTTATGACAGATCCCTTGTTGCTGAAAATTGTCGGAAGAACAAATATTACAGCCAGCTCAAAGAAAAAGAATTTAAGCTCACTTATTGCCGCCATTATAATGCTGCTGACTACAACAGCGGACAGAATGTAAGCATTAATATTTTTATGAATATATCTTATAAAGCAGTAGGTGCATATAACAACAAGATATATGTTCAGGTATGCATTTGCACCCTGTTCTGTTCCGAACATACCGCTTAAAAAGTCATTTCTTTTATGCATAATGAAAAATTCCACAAGACCGCAGAATACATTATATATCTGTAGTCTTACAACATTTTTCATAATTCTGTCAACATCTTTTGTTTTTAAATTGTCAATGCAGATAAAGAAAAAGAAAATAAAGAAAAAGTTGTTTCTTATGCCCCATAATATCTGACCTGCCGGGACTAATCTTATAAATGCCATAGCAGTGACTGCAATCATATAGAATATAATATATGCAGTCAGCTTATTGTAATCCTTATGTTTAAAAAGATAGGGGATTTTCTGCATTGAAAGCGCAGCCATAAGAATCAGATTAACATCAAGCAGGTAGCGTGTAATACTTGGTATACCCACTATGCTTATCAGTGATTCAATCACTAATAAATAGTAAATCTGAAATTCAATCAGCTTTGATAAACGGAGTTTCATATTTAACCTCGAAAGTTATTTGCGGCGGCAATTCTTCTTTTTGCCAGATCATCGGTTGTGCCGATTTTCACAGCAGGAACACCGCCCCATATTTCCCCTGCGGGAACATCCTTTGTAACAACTGCACCTGCAGCAATTATAGCGTTTGGTCCGATAGTTGTGTCATACATAAGTATTGCATCTGCACCGATAACGCAGTTGTCAAGTATTTTAATTTCACCAACATAATTTCTTGCCTTGATGCCCTTATATTCAGGGCAGTTTACAAGCATATAGTTGATTACATCGTGTGTGATAAATCTTACATTTGCACAGATGTGAACATTGTTGCCTATTGATACAAGTTCAGGCTCAGATGGTATTTTATGTGAATAATAAAGGCTTTTTTCGCCGAATTGCCTGAATAAATTTGTTTTTCTTAAATAATCACTTTTTTTGAATACTGATTTTGTTAAAAACATTTTCAGCATTATTTTATATCGTTTAAGTGCCGGGTTAGACATATTGTTCTGATTGCCTTTCGGAGTATTTCATGGAGTAATTTAGCTGTTCAGCTGCTTTGCAATATCGCTGTCAACAATTTCTTCACCTGTTTTTGTTTTCAGCTGTTCACGTGAAAGCTCTGACAAGCCGTCGCTGATAACTGCATTCATATCACAGGTTGAAAGCTTGTCCAGCTCTTCCTTGCTAATCTTGCCGTCCCTCAAATCACAGCAGATTTTGTTTTCATACATTGAATATTTTTCATTCTTGAAATATCTGAGGAACTTGTGCTTAATTACCCACATAGCAGGCTTTTGAATATATTTGTGCATAGCAGGTGATACAGAGCCTATCATCCAGCATTGTCTGTCACAGTGGCGCACCTTATTTCTGACCTTGTCAGCCTGTTCACTGTTCCACAGGGTATCCCAGTCAGTTTCGTTAAGGTTACCCATAACCTCTTTTTCCTTAGTGCCGTTACAAGGCATAACATCACCGTATGGGTCAATAAAAAATGTGTCAAAAGCCATATCACAGGGCAGCAAACGCTCCTGACCATATATGTAATTGATTAAGCCATGATTGAAATAAGCCCTGAACCATTTCTTAGGTGAATTTGATTTTAACAGCTCATTAATAAGCTTTTCAAATTCCTTTGCAACCATCGGTCGGTCCTTAATAATATTTTTTGCCTCAACAAAATAGAAGGAATTATGCAGTGAGGCAGTGGCAAATTCCATATTCATTTTATCGCTTAATTTGTAAAGCTCAACTAAATCTTTAGCGTTTGCGTCCTGAACAGTCATACCAAAGCCGACGTCCTTCATACCCATTTCAACGAGCTTTTTAAGGGTAGTGTATCCACGGTTAAATCCGTCATCAAGTCCACGGATTTCATTGTTTGTCTGCTCCAGTCCTTCAATAGAAATTCTTATGCCTATATTTGGAAATTCCTTGCATAAATCAATAATTCTGTCAGTGAAAAAACCATTTGTTGAAATGACAATTCTGTCGCTTTTTTTGTAAAGCTCACGAACTAAATCCTTTAAATCTTCACGTATAAAAGGCTCACCGCCTGTAATATTTGTAAAATACATAGGTGGCAGCTTTTTTATTGTTTCAAGAGAAATTTCCTCCTCAGGCTTTGATGGCTTTTTATATCTGTTGCACATATTGCAGCGTGCGTTGCAGCGGTATGTAACTATGACTGTTCCGTTTAATTTTTTCATTTGCTCTCCTAAGAATTATATATTTCAATCAGCTTGGTGCAGTATGCTTCAACAGTGTCAAAGTCTTTTTGGGTACAGTGCTTACTCATTTGCTCGCTGTCAATTTTATTTATTGCATCAATCATTTTTTGTGTGTTGCCTGCTTCAAACAGGAATCCTGTTTTTCCTTCATCAATAAGCTCAGGTATTCCGCCTATAGCGGAGGCTACAACCGGAGTGCCGTACATAATGCTCTCCATAACAGAGAATGGGCAGTTTTCATACCAGATGCTCGGATATACAGTGCACCTTGCCTCACGTATCAGCTGTTCAAGCTCGGCACCCGTTTTGAATCCTGCATTTTTTAAATTTGGTGCAGCGTTGACCTCATTTTCCATAGGTCCTGAGCCTGCACAAATAAAGCTTATTTCTTTTGCATTTATAAGAGTTTCAATACCCTTTTCCTTAGCAAACCGACCGAAATAAAGTATGTAATCCTTTTTAGGTGTTTGCTTTTTATCAACACTGTCAATAAAGTTATGCAATGTAATTGTCTTGCTTTTGAAAATTGGATTAGTATCTAATTTGTTTTTTATAAATTCACTGCAGCATATGATATTGTCAATTCGGTCATATGTATTTCTGCTGTTATAAAGCTTCGCCTCAAGTGTACCAAGCAGACTTTTTAATGCAGAGCCGTGAATACATTTGTTTTTTGTACATTCGGCAAAATTACCGCCGATGCATTTTTCGCAAATTTCGTCATTAGTGTACATCATATGGTTAGGGCAGATAAGCTGGTAATCATGTGCTGTATATACGAGCTTTGTCTTTTTCCCTGTTCGTTTATCATAATCCTCAACAGCATAAATTATTGAAGGGGTAAGCTGAAAATTAAAGTTGTTAAGATGAACAACATCAGGTTGAAAATCATCAAGAACTATGCCCAGCTTTTCTCTTGCTTCTTTGGAATAAACCGTTTTCAGCGAAAGCTTGATTTTATCAATTGCACTTGCTGTGTGAAAATCCATACAGGCAGTATACTGCTCGGCACTGTTGCCTACGCATCTGTCCTTGTGTTCCATACCGAAATATTCAACCTGATGACCTATTGATGATAAATACTCACCAAGCTTGAACATATATGTTTCTGAACCGCCGTTTGGGTAAAGAAACTTGTTAACCATTAAAATTTTCATTTACTCACCTTTGTATAATCTGAGTGTCTGCTCAACAATTGATGACCAGTTATATTTGCTGCAGATATAGCTGCAGGCGTTGAGCTTATATCCTTCAACAAGCTGAGGATTTTCAATAAGAATCTGAAGCTGTCTTTGCAGCTCGTTTTCATTGCCTTTTTCAAAATACACTGCCTTGTCACCACAGACCTCTGTGCATTCAGGTATGTCTGAGGTTAAGCAGCAATTGCCGTAGCTCATAGCCTCAAGCAGACTGAGTGGCATACCCTCCAAATCACTTGGAAGGCAGTAGATATATGCATTTGAATAAAGCTGTTCTAAAAGCTCACCGTCAACAAAGTCGGTCAGAATAATATTATCATTATCCCTTGAAAGATATTTTATATCATCCATATATTTGTCGGTATGGCTTGAGCCACCTGCAATAACAAGCTTTTTATCTGTTGAAAGCTTTGAATAAGCCTTTATAAGAGAATGAACTCTTTTTTCAGGCACAATCCTTCCCAGATACAAAATATATCCGTTTTTTGATATGCCGTATTTTTCTTTGATTAAGCTGTCGCCTTTAATCTCAGGCTTTGTTACTCCGTTAGGTATAAAAATTGTTTGTCTGTTATAGGTATCAAGAAAATACTGCTGAACATTTTTTGAAAGAACAATCACTTCGTCAGCGTGCTTTGCAGCCATTTTCTCGCCGAATTTTAAAAACCTTGTGGCAAATCCACCCCATTTGGAGCGTTGCCAGTCAAGACCGTGAATTGTAACAATTACACGCTTGCCGAAAAGCTTCGGGAGCCAACACATTGATGAAGGTCCTTCAGCGTGAAAATGAACAACCTTTGCTTTGCTGAAAACAGAACAGATTGATGCAAGAATACTGTAAACAATAGCGTTGAGCCTGCTGTTTTCAAATGTAAAAACATTTTTCAGCGTTACGTCCTTATACTCTTTCAAAGTCTGTGTTTCAAATTTTCTACCTGAAACATGGTGACCCATACGGTTATATGCGGTTACCTTATGACCCTGTTCTGAAAGACGGGTGGAAAGCTCTTCAACAACAATTTCAATTCCGCCTTCACGTGAAGGTATTCTTTTGTGACCAATCATTGCAATGTTCATTTATTCAGCACCCTTGTGTGTTAAAACAACATTAACTGTTTTTAATAATATTTTTACGTCAAGAGCAGGTGACCATTTGTCGATATATTCGCAGTCAAGTCTTACAACCTCTTCAAAATCCTGAATATCCGATCTTCCCGAAACCTGCCACAAGCCTGTAATACCCGGTTTCATTGAAAGGCGTCTTTTATGATGGCTTTCATACTGCTCAAACTCTTCAACAGTGGGAGGTCTTGTTCCCACAAGGCTCATATCACCCTTGAGCACATTCCAGAACTGCGGAAGCTCATCAATACTGAACTTTCTGATAAATTTACCGACCTTTGTAATTCTCGGGTCATTATCCATTTTGAACATAAGCCCGTCCATTTTGTTCTGTGACATTAATGCCTGCTTTCTTTCCTCAGCATCAACATACATTGAGCGAAGCTTATATATGCTGAATATACGTCCGTTTTTACCCACTCTTGCCTGTTTGAAAATAAGAGGACCGGGTGATTCAATCAAAAGCGGAATTGCTGTTATAAGAATAATCGGAAAAGAAAGAATTGTTCCGACTAAGCCGCCTATAAAATCAATTGCTTTTTTCAGTATGATTTCGCGGTCATTGTGAATTGCCGGTGCAAATACTGCAACGGGATGACCTGCAAGCATACTGCAGTTTATATTGTCAAATTTACTGTTGTGAAGAATTTTTTCAAGAATAGGAATATTTACATGAACTGTAATACCCATATCTTCAAGCTCCTCAATAATAAGTGCAATATAATCCTCGTGACCTGCAGGAATGTTTATATAAACTTCATCAAGAGCGGCTGTTCTTATCCAGCCCATTACATTGTCCCTGTTTGCAACAACCGGAATATTATAAAGATTATCCATTCTGGTTT
>DBFOUY010000226.1:0-2527 GCA_048365975.1 Eubacterium sp. | reverse complement strand
ATCAAATGAATACAGGTAATATTGCATCAAGTCCTGTAGGCTATACTTATTTTATTCTTCGTCAGCTTCCTGACTGGGAGGAAAATGCCTATGCAACTCACGGCTTTAAAAATGCTATTCAGGCACCCGTAAATACAGATGGTGACAAGGCAGTTATAACAGAAACCTGTTATCCTTATCCGTTCAGATACTGGAATGCAGGTACATCATGGATGATTCAGCCGCTGTATGAAACACTGATGACATATGGCAATATCAATATTCCTTTAAGTGATGAATTTGATTTGGAAAAAATCAAGTCAATTCTCGATATGACAGACAAAGATGTTAAAGAGGTCAAAGACAGGGGATATTTAAAATTAGAGGAGGATATTCTTCTTCCGCTTTTAACAAAGTCTGCTAATTACTGGCAGCAGCTTATGACACCTGAGTATTACACTGATAAAAATGGTGCAATTCATTATGAAAAAGGCAAGACAGAATTGCTTGATGGTGAAAGTTATTGTATTCTTCCAAGCTACTCACCTGAAAATAATCCTGCTAATTACCCAAGTCCAAGTGATGCTAACTGTGCAATTGATATTTCTGCCTGCCGTGATAATCTTGAAATGCTTATTTCAGTAATGAAGGATGTTACACCTGATGCAGATACTGCTCATTGGCAGGACTTAATGGATAAGCTGCCTCCGTATCTGTATGATGAAACAGGTGCACTTAAGGAGTGGGCAACAACCTCATTTGAAGAAAATAACGAGCACAGGCATTTAAGCCACTTATATTGTGTATGGCCTTTGTTTGAAACTCAGAAGGATGCTGATCTGGCAAAAGCCTGCAATCAGGCAATCTTCAATCGTGAAAGTGAAAATGAGGCATCACATGCACTTGTTCACCGTTCGCTTATTGCAGCAAGACTTAAGGACAGTGACAGCCTCACAGATGCACTGCTGAACCTTATGAATCACAAGATTCGTTATGATTCACTTATGACTAATCATGACTATGACCAGGGAAGCTGTTACTGCACAGACTTTGCAATCGGCTATCTCGGTATTATCAATGAGGCACTTGTTTACTCAAATACAGGTGAAATTGAGCTTCTTCCTGCACTCATCAAGGGCTTTGATAAGGGTGAAATCACAGGCATTAATGCAAGAACAAGAGCTACTGTTAAAAGTCTTAAATGGGATATGAATGAGGGCAGGGTAGATGCTGAAATAACCTCACATATTGACCAGGAAATTGCTGTAAGCTTCGGCGAAGAAACACAGTCAATTGCATTTAAAGCAGGCGAAACAAAAACAATTTCTTTCAGTAAATAATTTATAATTATATTATCAAATCACCTGAACTTTTTTATATAATTTCAAAACATTTTTCTTGCATTGTCGTTATGCAGCAAGTATAATCGTTATATAAATAATGAGCTGGTGAAGAAATGAAAAATGACAGATATTATCTTAAATGTATAACAGCAGGCAGAGCAGGCGAGGGGTTGCGTGCCGACTGGCAGGAGCAGCTGAGAATTGTTCAAAATGAAATAGGCTTTGAATATATTCGTTTTCACGGAGTATTCCACGACGATATGGCAATATATGATGAGGATGAAAACGGCAATCCGAAGCTTTGGTTTGGTTATTTTGATAAGCTGTTTGATTTTCTTCTGAGTATAGGGCTTAAACCGATATTAGAGCTTGGTTTTATGCCTGATAAGCTGAAATGCAATGATGGTACTGTGTTCTGGTGGAAAGGTCATAGCTGTCCGCCTTCTGATTATAATAAATGGGCTTTGCTTGTCAGTGAAACGATTAAGCATTCTATTGAAAGATATGGTATTGACGAGGTAAAGCATTGGTATTTTGAGGTCTGGAATGAGCCGAATTTAGGCTCATTCTGGCATGGCACACAGGATGAATATTTTAAGCTTTACACTTATTCTGTCAATGCTATAAAGGCTGTTGATAAGGATTTGCGTGTCGGCGGACCTTCAACAAGCGGTGCAGATTTCAGAGAGGATTTAGACTATCTTAAGGAGTTTATTTCATTTTGCGAAAATAATAATCTGCCTGTTGATTTCTTTACCGCTCATCCATATCCTACATGCTGGGCACTTGACGGCGACGGTGTTGAGCATATGGGATATATCAGCAGGGAAATATGTTCTGAGTTTCTTGATAACATTAAAAGCATTGTTGATAATTCTCCTTATAAAAATGCTGAAATTCATTTAACAGAATGGAACTCTTCACCAAGCCCAAGAGATTTAATTCATGATACACCATTTATTGCACCGTTTATTCTGTATAATGTTACACAAAATTTCGGCAAGGTTGATTCTCTCGGTTTCTGGACTTTTACAGATATATTTGAGGAAAACGGACCAGGTGATACAGAATTTCACGGTGGATTTGGCTTAATCAGTCATAATGGTATCAAGAAGCCTTCTTATTATGCATATCAGTTTTTGGCACAATTAGGGGATGAAATATTAAGTATTAGTCATAATAAAATAATTTCAAAGTGCAATGAT
>DBFOUY010000225.1:0-2511 GCA_048365975.1 Eubacterium sp. | reverse complement strand
GTATCTAAATCTTATTTAATTGATATAATAAAAATATAAGATTTTTGAAAGGTGACACAAAATGAACATTTGCGTATTCGGTGCTGCAAGCAGCGAAATTGATAAAAAATATATTGAAGAAATCGAATTAATGGCTGAAAGACTTGCCGAAAGCGGTCACAATCTTGTATTCGGTGCAGGCGGTCAGGGGCTTATGGGTGCTGCTGCCAGAGGCTTCAAAAAAGGCGGTGCAAAGATAACAGGTGTTATACCAACCTTTTTTAAAGAGGCACAGGTTGAAGCAATTTATGAGGATTGCACTGAACTTATCTACACTGACACTATGAGAGAGCGAAAGGCAGTTATGGAGGACAAGGCAGATGCTTTTGTCATTGTTCCCGGCGGAATAGGCACCTTTGAGGAGCTTTTTGAAGTATTAACTCTCAAGCAGCTCGGAAGGCACAGCAAGCCTATAGCAATATATAACTGCATGGGATATTATAACAAAATGGAGGCTATGCTTAATACCTCAATTGACGAGGGCTTTGTACGTCACACCTGCAAAGAAATATATTCGTATGTAGATAGTATTGATGAATTAATAAAGTATCTCAACAGCAATAACAGCTGTAATTATACAGTAAGCGAGCTTAAAGCATAAATTTTTTCAATTAAATCCTGTTCTCAGCACAAAAAGTCAAGAAAATTAAGATATATAATGTTATAATAATTTTAAAATAAAATAAAGGAGAAGAACTATGAAAGACAATCTTAAGTATATGCTGAAGAACTGGATTGAATGGGACAGAAAAAGTCTGATTTATTTCATTATACGAGTGCCTGCACTTGTTTTACAGCCGATTATAACAGCATATATTCCAAAAGCAATGATTGATTGCATTGAACAGGGTGTCACAACAGAAAGATTAATTTTAGTTGTGGCACTTTTGAGTTTACTGCTCACATTGACAATCTGGATGGATCCGTTTATGCAGGAGCTTGTAAGAGGCGGTGCAAGAATAGTGCGTATGCGATATGCGGTAATGGCATTCAGAAAGAATCTAAGCACTGACTATGTCAACATAGAAAGCCTTGAAAAGCGTGAAATTCAGAAAAGAGCTGAGGATTTTTACAGTGGAAGATGGTCAGGCGGCTCAAGTTTCATTGACAGGTGCAACCAGCTTTGTGTTGCCGTCGTCGGTGTAATAACATCATCAGCATTAATTATAAAAATTGATGCTGTTATGATCTTAGTTATACTTGCCACCTGCATAGGTCAGTTCTTTCTTCTGAGGCTGATTAATAAAAAAATACGTGAAAATCTTGACAGCAGAGCTTCATTCCGCTCTAAGTTTGATTATTTTTATAAAAACAGCAAAAACACCGCTGCTGCAAAGGACATAAGGCTCTATGGATTTCAGGATTATTTTATAAAAGCCCTAGCAGATACTCTTTATCAGATTGAAAAAATCATTTCAAAATACACTCACCAGTGTGCTGCCTTTGATGCAGTAACAGCCGCACTTAATCTTTTAAGAGAAGCAGTGGCATACATTTATCTTGTATTTCTTGTTACTAAAGGCAAAATAACAGTTTCTGATTTCATATTCTATTTTGGAATTATCACAGGCTTTTCAAACTGGGTTGTCGGTCTTGTTTTTTCATATTCGCAGATTGAAAGATGCTGTAATGAATGTTCAGCCTACAGAAAATACGTTGAAAGTAAAGATACCTCTGATGAAGGAAATCAATTTACTGACAGCAAAATAACAACAATTGAATTAAAAAACGTCTGCTATAAATACCCTTCTGCTGAAACCGATACACTTAAAAATATAAATCTTAAATTCAGCGGGAATGAAAACATAGCAATAGTCGGTGAAAATGGTGCAGGCAAAACAACACTGATTAAGCTGCTTTGCGGTCTTTACAGCCCCACAAGCGGTAAGCTTTACATAAATGATACCGATGCTGATACCCTGTCAAAGAAAAGCCTGTTTGATTTATTCTCTGCAATTTTTCAGGATTATTATTTTCTGCCAATGACTATTGCTCAGAATCTTACTGCCCAGATTGATTATGACAAGGATAAGCTGTATTCAGCTTTTGAAAAGGCAGGAATTGCCGACAAAATAAACAGCCTTAAGGATAAAGAAAACTCTTTGATGGACAAAACTGTTTATAAAAATGCCGTTGATCTTTCAGGCGGTGAAAAGCAAAAACTGCTGCTTGCAAAGGCTGTTTATAAGAATGCTCCTATACTTATTCTTGACGAGCCTACCGCCGCACTCGACCCCATTGCCGAAAATGAGCTTTATCTAAAATACAATGAGCTTACACAGGACAAGCTGTCATTCTTTATATCTCACAGGCTGTCATCAACACGCTTTTGTGACAGAATAATTTTCATTTCTGACGGGCAGATTGCCGAGCAGGGCACACATGACGAGCTTATGGCAATGAAAGGTAAATACTATAAAATGTATCAGCTCCAGAGCTACTACTACAAGGAACAGGGGGTGGCTGTAAATG
>DBFOUY010000224.1:0-11394 GCA_048365975.1 Eubacterium sp. | reverse complement strand
ACCGCCGTAAGCAATTAGCAAATCGCCTGAAGAAGTAAAGTCATAGCAAATTGTATTGATACTTCCCTGCTCAAATATCGGAACAAACTCATCCCTTCGTACTACACCGAGATAATCATCACCGACAGCCCATATGTTTTTACCTGAATATCTGATTTCTGCCAAAACACCAGACGGAAGCGAAACGGCTTTACCCTCAGTGCTTCCGCCTACATTATATGTATAAACCGTTGTAACAAGAGCAGCATTCTGACTGTTAACCACTGCAATCGCAAGCTCTCTGCCGCTGTCGTTAAGTGCAATATCAACAATATAGCCTTCTGATATGCTGAATGAAAACACTTCCTTCAGAGTCTTTGACATTATTGTAACATCGCAAAGCTTCTCCTTTGAGGTCGTAGCTAAAACGACAGTGCCGTTTTTTGCAACATCGGCGCATAGTATCGACTTCGCAGTTTCCTCTTCATAGACAGCCTGTGAAGTTGTATCAAGTCTGTAATTCTTTGCACCCTGATCATAAATCAGCGAATAAACACCCTCCGTTGAAAGAACAGGATTTGAATATCCGTGCTCAAATGCATAATTTACAGATGCCTCCTTACTGTCAAGAACGGTAAAGCTGTTTGGTGTAAGAACACCAAGCATATTATTGAAATCGGTAACAATTACATTCTGCGACGCATCAAGGCTGAATGGGAAATTATCTGTTACAACACCCTCAGTCAATGTAAAATTGCCCTCCGCATCGGTGAAATGGTCCTTGATTGAATTGACATTAACCTCACAGATTTTCATAATTACCAGTGCAAGAACAACAACGGCAATTAATACCCATACAATAAGCTTATGCTTTTTTTCTCTCTTCTCTCGCCTTTCTTCACGCTCGATTTGTCTTTGATTACCTGCCACATTCTCACCGCCTTAATAATTGACCCTGTTAAGATACAGACCCTGAGGGGGCGCTGTTTTGCCCGCCCTTGTTCTGTCCTTCGATTTAATAATATCTTTCAGCTCGCCCTGCCTGATTTTACCCTGTGCAACAAACAGTAGCGTGCCGACCATAATTCTGACCATATTGTATAAAAAGCCGTCTGCCTCAACCTTAAAATAAACCATATCCCCCTCACGCCACACGTGAAAGGCCTTAACTGTTCTTACAGTATCCTCAACATCACTTTTCGCTGAGCAGAAGCCGCTGTAATCATATGTGCCCACAAATGCCTGTGCTTCCTTATCGAGATAATCGGCATCAAGCTCATATCTGTAATGGAGTGCATAATCGGCATAAAAAGGATTTCTTATTTCACCATTATAAACCTTATAAACATATTCCTTGGTAACACAGGAATAGCGTGGGTGAAAATCTTCAGTTACCTCACAGCAGGCAACGGCAGCAATATCCTTAGGCAAATGAGTGTTAAGAGCCATAACAACACCAGATTCGGATATATTCATATCAGTTTCAACAGTCAGGCAATACATATTTGCGTGAACTCCTGAATCAGTCCTGCTGCAGCCCTTTACATCAAGACGCTTGCCGAATACCTTTTCAACGGCATTCTGAAAAACCTCCTGCACAGTAAGTGCATTTTTCTGCACCTGCCAGCCGTGGTAGGCTGAGCCGTCATATCTGATTGTCACCATCAAATTTCTCATATCAAACCTGCAAACACCTTATTGAGCACAATAACAGCCGCCATAATTAATATAACTGCAGCCAGAGAAATATAATCTCTTGCTGTCATTTTCATAACCTTCATTTTTGTTCGTCCCTCACCACCGCGGTAACAGCGGCATTCCATAGCATAGGCAAGCTCGTTTGCTCTTCTGAATGATGAAACAAACAATGGTATAAGCACAGGAATCAGTGCTTTAGCCTTTTGAATCAAATTACCTGAATCAAGATCTGCACCACGGGATTTCTGTGCAGCCATTATTTTATCAATTTCCTCAACAAGTGTTGGAATAAATCTGAGTGCAATAGTCATTGTCATAGCTATTGAATGAACATCAATTTTAACCAGCTTTAACGGCTTAAGCAGTCTTTCGAGTGAATCAGTCAGCTCATTAGGTGATGTGGTATAGGTCAGAAGAGAACTTATAACCACAAGAAGAATAATACGCACGGCCATAAAAACTGCTGTTTCAATTCCATTAACTGTTATTTTAAATCTGCCGAGCTGAACAAGAGGCTCACCCGAGCCGTAAAAAAGATTCAGCACCGCAGTAATAAGAATAATAATTATAAGCGGTTTAATGCTTTTAGCTATTGTTTTTGGCGGAATTTTTGAAATTGCCACAATAACAATTGAAAGCACAATCATCACTGCTAAGGAAACAACATTTTTACAAATAAAAAGTGAAACTATTAAGCACAGCACCAGAATAATTTTCATTCTGGCATCCATTTTATGCAGCAATGAATTGCCCGGGAAATATTGACCGATTGTGATATCACTAATCATAAACAGTACCTCCCTTTAAGTCTTTTAAACTCCTGAACACCCTGCTCAACAGTATAAATATTAGTTTTGCAGTCAACACCGCTTGCTTTCAGCTTAAGGAAAATGTCAGTGATTTCAGGCACATTAAGACCCATAGCCTTTAATTCACTGCCTCGTGAGTAAACGCTGTCAACATCGCCAAACATTGCCACACTGCCTTTATTCATAACAAGAACACGGCTGCATATTTTAGCAACATCCTCCATTGAATGTGAAACAAAAAGAACTGTATTGCCCTTTTGTCTTTGATAATTCTTAATCAGATTGAGAATTGTATCTCTGCCCCTTGGGTCAAGACCTGCACAAGGCTCATCAAGAATGAGCACCCTCGGCTCCATTGCAATAATTGAAGCAATAGCAACTCTTCTTTTCTGACCGCCTGACAAATCAAAGGGTGATTTATCAAGAATATCAGGTGAAATACCCACATACTGAATACTTTCTCTTATTCTTCGGTCTATTTCATTATTATCAAGCCCCATCTGCTTCGGACCAAAGGCAATTTCTTTATAAACAGTATCCTCAAAAATCTGATATTCAGGATACTGAAAGCACAGACCAATTGCAAAACGGACCTGTCTTATATTTTTTTTATTGCCCTTTGTCCATATGTCTTTGCCATCAACAAAGACCTTACCGCCATGTGGCTGCAAAAGACCGTTAAAATGCTGAATGAGTGTGGATTTGCCTGAGCCTGTATGACCGATAATACCGATAAGCTCACCCTCATTTACAGCAATGTTAATATCGTTAATAGCAGCAGTTTCAAAGGGAGTACCAACGCTGTATAAATATTTTAAATTTTCACAGACGAGATATGCCATCATTCTGCTCCTAACTGAGATTTTAATAATTCAACACAGGAATCTGCATTAAGCACTGTTTTGCCGTTTTTTATGCCGAGCCTGTGAATAAGCTCTGTTGACTGAGGAACATCAAGCCCCAATCCTTTAAGCTCGTCAACATTTGAAAAAACATTTTCAGGACTGCCGTCCATTTTTATTCTGCCATTGTCAATAACAACAACCCTGTCTGCCTGAACAGCCTCGTCCATATAGTGGGTTATCAGGATTATTGTTATGCCCTCCTGACGATTAAGCATTTTGACAGTTTCAATAACCTCACGCCTGCCGCTTGGGTCAAGCATTGCAGTAGGCTCATCAAGCACAATGCACATAGGCTTCATCGCAATTATGCCTGCTACAGCAACACGCTGCTTCTGACCGCCTGACAGCTTGCTTGGTGATTTGCTGCGGTATTCATACATACCAACTGTTTTTAAAGCATCGTCAACTCTTTTTCTGCATTCTTCAGATGGTATACCGAGGTTTTCAACACCGAAGGCAACATCCTCCTCAACAATTGATGAAACAATCTGATTATCGGGATTCTGAAAAACCATACCAACTTTTTTTCTTATATCAAAGATAGTATCGTCATCCTTAGTTTCCTGTCCGTCAACAATAACCTGACCGTTTTTCGGAAAAAGGATTCCGTTTGTAAGTTTTGCAATAGTTGATTTGCCTGAGCCGTTATGACCGAGCACAGCAACAAAAGAGCCCTTTTCTATGCTGAGATTAAGATTTTCAAGCACCCTGATTTCCTTGCCTGCATTATTCTGAGAATTTTCTGATTTTTTATCCTTGCTGTAATCAGCTTCATCATCGTCAAGTATGTATGAAAAATCAACATTTTTAAATTCAATCAGTGCCATTTGTCCATATAGCAGAGGAGCCGCAGGGAAGCACCTGCCCATTTGATGTAACAGGAAGTCCTATTTCATCAGCCTCTACCTTACCGCCTTTTTCTTTTGTAATAACATCATCAAGTATATATTTCATAACCGAGGCTGACAAGCCTGTTGTGTATGAATTAAGCAAAACCATAATCGGCTCATCACTGAGCACCTGTGAAACAAGCTTTACAAAATCGTAAATGCTGTCCTCAAGATGCCATATTTCACCTTTAGGTCCTCTGCCGTAGCTCGGTGGGTCAAGAATAACTATATCGTATCTGTTGCCGCGTCTTATTTCACGCTGAACAAATTTCATACAGTCATCAACTATCCAGCGCACATCCTCACCGTCAACACCGCTGAGCTTTGCATTTTCCTTAGCCCACTGGGTCATGCCCTTTGAGGCATCAACATGAACAACAGACACGCCTTCTTTAAGACAGGCAACTGTTGCCGCACCTGTGTATGCAAAAAGATTGAGCACCTTAATATCATCACGTCCGCTTTCACGGATAAGCTTTCTGGTGTAATCCCAGTTAACAGCCTGCTCAGGGAACAAGCCTGTATGCTTGAAGCCCATTGTTTTGATATTGAAAGTCAAATCCTTATATCTAACCTGCCAGGCATCAGGCATACGCTTGAACACCTGCCATTTACCGCCGCCTGTTCTTGAGCGGTTATACCTTGCACTCGGCTGATACCACAGCCTGTGCTCCTTTTCACTTTTCCATATAACCTGGGGATCGGGACGAATTAAAATCTCCCTTGTCCAGCGTTCGAGCTTTTCACCGCAGGAGCAGTCAATAAGCTCATAATCCTTCCAATCTGTTGAATATCTCATAAATCAATTATCCTAATCGTTCTTTAACAACATCAGCAATTCTGTTGCCGAGCTTTGTAATTTGTTCAATGTCCGCACCCTCAAGCATAACACGAACAAGCGGTTCTGTTCCGCTGACACGAACAAGCACTCTGCCGTCACCTGAAAGCTCCATTTCAGCCTCCTGAACCGCAGAAATAATATATTCATCATTGTTATATTTCTGTTTACCCTCAGCAGTAACCTCAACATTGATAAGCACCTGTGGGTAAACACGCATAACTGAAGCAAGCTCACTGAGCTTTTTGCCTGATTTCACAACAGTTTCAACAAGCTGAACACCTGAAAGTTCGCCGTCACCTGTTGTGGCATAATCAAGGAATATAACATGACCGCTCTGCTCACCGCCGATATTATAGCCGTCTTTAAGCATACGCTCAAGTACATACCTGTCACCAACTGCTGTTTTTGCACATTCAATATCATTTTCCTTACAGAATTTGAAAAAGCCCATATTACTCATAACAGTGACAACAGCAGTATTTTTTGCAAGCCTGCCCTCATTTTTCATACGCTGAGAGCATATTGCAATAACCTTATCACCGTCAACAAGCTCACCGTTTTCATCCACAGCCAGCATTCTGTCAGCATCACCGTCAAAAGCAAGACCTAAATCAAGTGATGCGTTCTTAACAAAATGCATAAGCTCCTCAGGATGAGTTGAACCGCATTTTAAATTAATGTTTTCACCATCAGGAGTATCTGACAGCATAATGCACTTTGCACCAAGACCTGTAAATATATCCTTTGCACATACACTTGCACTGCCATTTGCACAGTCAAGAGCAATGGTCATTCCGTCAAAACGAACAGATGCTGTTGAAATAACGTGAGAAACATAATCAGCCACCGCTGTTTTGCAGTAAACTCTGTTTCCTACCTCACCGCCAAGCTTAACAGGAATTTCTTCGCTATCATTGAGAATGATGTTTTCTATTTCCTCTTCAATTGCATCATCAAGCTTATATCCGTTTTTCTGGAAGATTTTAATTCCGTTATATTCACAAGGATTATGTGATGCCGAAATCATAACACCTGCTTCACATCCGTATTCTACAGTAAGATAAGCCACAGCAGGAGTAGGAACTACACCGATAGAAACAACATTGCAGCCAACAGAAGTAAAGCCTGCTGTAAGTGCTGCCTCAAGCATATCACCTGATGCTCTTGTATCCTTTCCGATTAAAACTGCAGGCTTTGATGAATGGCAGTCTTTAAGCAACACCATTGCTGCAGCCCTTCCTATTTTCAGAGCAAGCTCAACAGTCAAATCCTTATTAGCTATACCTCTTACACCATCAGTACCAAAAAGCTTTCCCATACAAAAACCTCCGTTATAATTTAAATTAAAGTTTGCTGACCATCCTGCTCAAAGCCAAGATGCTTATAAGCAAGAGCAGTTGCACATCGACCTCTCGGTGTGCGTGAAAGAAAACCGATTTGCATTAAATACGGCTCATAAACGTCCTCAATAGTAACAGCCTCTTCGCCGATAGATGCGGCAATAGTTTCAAGCCCTACAGGACCGCCGTTGAAATTTTTAATCATTGCTGTCAGGAGCACTCTGTCAATATTATCAAGCCCAAGCTCGTCAATTTCCATTTTACCAAGGGCATCAACAGCAGCCTCAAAACTTATAACACCATCATACTTAACCTGTGCAAAATCACGGCTTCTTTTAAGCAGTCTGTTTGCAATACGTGGTGTGCCACGTGAGCGTGATGCAATTTCAAGTGCACCCTTTTCGTCAACAGGGATTTCAAGTATTCCTGCACTTCTTGTAACAATTGTTGCAAGCTGCTCATTTGAATACATTTCAAGTCTGAAAATCACACCGAATCGGTCACGAAGAGGAGCAGAGAGCTGACCTGAGCGTGTAGTTGCACCGATTAGTGTGAAATGCGGTAAATCAAGACGAATAGACCTTGCTGACGGACCCTTGCCGATAATAATATCGAGAGCACCATCCTCCATTGCAGGATACAAAACCTCTTCAACCTGTCTGTTAAGGCGGTGAATTTCGTCAATAAACAGCACATCACCCTCCTGAAGGTTAGTGAGCAGAGCTGCCAAATCGCCCTGCTTTTCAATTGCAGGACCTGATGTAACTCTGATATTTACGCCCATTTCGTTAGCAATTATACCTGCAAGAGTTGTTTTGCCGAGTCCCGGAGGACCATAAAGCAAAACGTGGTCAAGAGCCTCTCCCCTGCCTTTTGCTGCCTCAATATATATTTTTAAATTTTCTTTAATCTTATCCTGTCCGATATAATCATCAAGAGTTTTAGGTCTTAATGAGCTTTCAATATCGTTATCCTCAGGTGTGAAATCAGAGGTAATTATTCTGTTTTCAAAATCCATTTCAGTTTCCTGCACTGCACATTACCCCCTTAAAGCTTTTTAGCAAGCTGTTTTAAACCGTTTCTAATCATTTCATCAACAGATAATGATTTATCCATACTGCCGACAACAACAGCCGCATCACTCTGTGAATAGCCGAGAGCCACAAGAGCCTCGACCGCCTCAGCAGAATTTGAGCTTTCACTTACAGAAGCAACAGAACTTACAACATCAGATGTATCACCTACAACAATAGCGCCCATTTTATCCTTAAGCTCAAGTACAACACGCTCTGCAGTTTTTTTGCCCACTCCCTGTGCCTTTGTAATAGCCTTTGCATCACCTGACGCAATACATACAGCAAGTCTGTCAGGAGCAAGCTCTGATAGAATTGCCGCCGCAGCCTTTGGTCCTATACCCGATACGCTGATGAGGAGTTTAAAAGCATTAAGCTCATCAAGAGTTGCAAAGCCATATAAATCCATTGCATCCTCACGAACTGCAAGGTATGTAAAAGCATTAACCTCATCGCCGATTCTGCCGATGTTTTTAACTGTGTTAAGCGTGGTAAAGCATTTAAAGCCCACACCGCCGCACTCGATAACCATAAAATTAACATCACTGACAGTCAATTTTCCTCTTATGTTATAAAGCATATTGTCACCTTAATTTAATCCTTTAATCAGAGAGCCTGAGCAGTGACCGTGGCAGATTGCCATTGCCAGCGCATCGGCTGTGTCATCAGGCTTAGGAATTTTCGCAAGTCCAAGCATAATTCTTGTCATTTCCTGCACCTGCTTTTTTTCAGCCCTGCCGTAACCGACAACGGACTGCTTAACCTGAAGCGGAGTATACTCAAAAATATCAACACCGTAGTTCTGTGCAGAAAGAGTAATAACTCCCCTTGCCTGTGCAACATCAATAACTGTTTTTGCATTATTATTATAAAACAGTTTTTCCATACTCATAACCTCAGGCTTATACTTTTCAAACAAATAGCACATATCGTTATAAATCGTCTGAAGTCTGAGCGGAAAAGGAGTGTGGGCATCAGTAGTGATTGCACCATAGCCCATAACACGGAATTTATTTGCCCTGTATTCAAGAATACCCCAGCCGACAATTGCATATCCGGGGTCAATACCGAGAATAATCATACATACTACTCCATAATACATATTCAACACATTATAGCATAAAATATAATAATATTCAATAAATAATATATAAATTATATATGAATGAAACCCGTATTACAAATCAAAAAAATACCGCTGAAAATCAGCGGTATTAAATAATTTTATTAGATTAGTTCATTTTTGTTAATACAATCGGATAATCATCCTCATTGACAGGCTTATCCTCCATATCAAACTCACCTGTTATTGTAAGTGTGTCGCCCTCCAGAGTGAATGGCTGATAACCAAGCTTGTTGCCATTATCATCTGTGTTGTAAAATCTGTCGTCCTTAATCAAAAGGTGCTGAGGTTCTGTTTCAGAACACCCTTCAATCATTTCATCATACAAAGGAGCAACCTCTTCCTGAGAGCCTTTAAGAATACCCTCTCTGAGCGAAACACCTTCCTGTTCCTTGTACAAAGCATCAAATTCGTCTCTTGTCATACCATTATCTTCAGCATACTTGTACATTCCCTCAATCATATAATCAACGCATTTTTCAACAGCAGCATCGAAATCATCTTTGAATTTCTCCTCATCAACAGCACATGTATAACTGTTGTCACTGTCAAAGGTATAAATAATATCAATTGACAGGGGTTCACTGAATTTTTCGTAATATTTACCGAGTTCGGGATCACCGGTCATATCACAGCCCTCACTGAATTCCTCAGTCAAATCAAGCGTTGATTTCCACTTTCCCTCTAACGAAATTTTTGAACAGCCTGCAAATATACTTGCAATAAGACAAATACAAACAACAACTGCACTTAAAACTTTTACTTTTTTCATTTTCAATATCCTCCTTTAAATTCATTTAAATTATAGCATAATTGAATAAAATTTTCAACAAATCCAACTGATTTTTTATAAAATAATTATCCTTTTAAAAAATGAACAAATTTTTCAAGCTCGGTTATATTGAAAGTATAGTTACCCGAATCGGTATTCGGAATATAATATCTTGAGCATACCTCACCATTGAGCACGGTAAAGGACTGCTTTAAGGTTGACACCATATAGTCAGCACACTGCCTTGCATTAGAGCCGCTGCAAATAACCGCCCCCACTCTTTTAGGCTTTTTTATAGGCGGCTTATCACCCCTCTTAAATCTTGCACTGTAATAACGCTGAAAGCGGTCAATAATCGCTTTCAGCGGCGCAGGGAAAAAGTTGTTATATACAGGGCTGAAAAACACGATATAATCTGCCGCCTCAAAATCCTCAAAAAATATGTCCAAATCCTTATTTGAACATCCATTATGATACTCGCAGTATCGGCAGTCTGTACAGGGTGCAGGTGACATTTTATATGTATCATACTGTACAACATCACAATCGGCAAAATATCTTTTAACCTGATTAATAAGCTCTGCTGATACGCCTTTTTCACGGGGCGACCCGTTTATAATTAATAATTTCTTCATTTCATCACCAAAATAATTTTTGTTAATTATAGCATAAAAATAAGTTGTTTTAAAGATTAAAATATGTTATAACCATATTTATATAATAATTCAAATTATTCATACAGAAGGCTGTGATATTTATATGTCAAAATTATTGATAAAGCTTGCATTGAAAAAATCAAAAAACGAAAGAGAAAGCCTTGGTATACTCAGCGGAATTTTCGGCATTATATGCAACACACTGCTTTGTATTTTTAAATTTGTAATAGGCAGTATAAGCGGTGCTGTTTCAATAACAGCAGATGCGGTTAACAACCTGTCGGACGCAGGATCAGGCATTATAACCATACTCGGCAGCAAGCTTGCTAACAAGCCAACTGATGAGGAGCACCCCTTCGGTCACGGCAGATTTGAATATGTAACAGCTCTTGCCATATCATTTTTAATATTTTTAATGAGCTTTGAGCTTGCTAAAAATTCAATAGAAAAAATTATAAATCCGTCAGAAATCAGCTTTAATATCTGGTATGTAATTGTGCTTGCAGCAGCAATCGGAATCAAGCTGTATATGGCTTTTTTAAACAATGTTTTATACAAAAAAACAGATAATCTGAACTTAAAAGCTATAAGACAGGACAGTCTTAACGACTGTATTGCAACAGCAGCAACAATGGCTGCACTGCTTATATCTGCATTCACACCGCTGAAAAGAGCTGACGGCATAATCGGCCTTTTAGTTGCAGTAATCATATTTGCATCAGGTGTGGGTATTGTGCGTGATATAACAGGCAAAATACTTGGCAATGCACCGAGCAAAGAGCTTGTAAGCGGCATTGAAAGCATAATGCTTAAGGAGGAGCTCATACTTGGTGTGCACGACCTGATTATACACGATTACGGTCCCGGAAGAATTATCGCATCAGCACATGCAGAAGTTCCATCAAATGCAGATATCATAGAAATTCACGACGTAATAGACAGTGTTGAAAAAAGGATTTCAAAAGAGCTTCACATAGTGATATGTATTCATATGGACCCCATTGTAATTAATGATGAGGCTGTTGACCATTATAAAAATATGACCGTGAATATTTTAAAAAGTATTAACGAAAGTTACAGCTTTCACGATTTCAGGCTTGTTAAGGGCAAGACAAACACACTGCTTTATGACCTTGTAGTCCCCTACAATCACAAGCCATCAGTCGAAATACTCAATGAGCTGAAATCCGAATATAAAAAGACTGATAAAAGTGTAAATCTGATAGTGACAATTGAACATTCATACGTATAAAAATCACCCATTAACATTTGTTAATGGGTGATTTTTATTATACAATTTTATATTCA
>DBFOUY010000223.1:0-3825 GCA_048365975.1 Eubacterium sp. | reverse complement strand
GGCAACAACAACCTTGTCACATTGTATTTTAGATTTGTCTGCAAGAATAACAGACTTAACTAAGCCGTTTTCATATTCAAAAGCCTTAGCCTCAGCCTGAATTATACTGACACCGCTGTCTTTACAGTATTTAACAAGAGCATCGACAATATCAACTGCCTTGTCACTCTGGGGGAAAACACGATTACCCCTTTCAATTTTAAGCGGCACACCCAGCTCCTCAAACAATGCTATTGTATCATACGGCATAAAATGCGAAAAAGCTGAATACATAAATCGTGGATTAGTCGGCACATTAGATATTAAATCATCAAGTTCAAAGCAGGCATTCGTAACATTGCATCTGCCTTTGCCGGTTATCATCAGCTTCCTTGCAGGTCTGTTCATTTTTTCAAGCAGAGTAACATCAAAGCCTCTTTGTGCAAGCTTAGCACCGCACAAAAGCCCTGATGCCCCTGCTCCAATAATTATAACTTTAGTCATTAAAAGTTCCTTTATAATAGTTACTTATAAAATATAAATAAATACTCATGTGCAATAAGTAAAAAATTGTATTTTATACTATTTGTCTTCCAAAATCCTGTTGCTTTACAATTATGTTGTTCTTTAATTATAAGTTCTTTGAGTTTAAATCCAGCATTTTGAAATATTTTCATAACTTCAAAACTCATAGGAATCATACAACCTTTTTGTCTTGTGTCGCCCATAAGAATAGCACAGAATTTTCCTTTTTTTAAAACACGATAACTTTCAGCTGCTACTTTTTTCATTTCTTCAAGAAAATCAGAAATCTTAAGATGTGATAAATCATTTTCAATATCTTCGCTATACTGAATAATATTCGCATATGGCGGATGTGTACAAATTAAATCAATACTTTCATCAACAAGCATATCAAGATATCTCGCATCGCCTAACTTGATTTGAACTGAACCACAATTATCCCTTTCAAAATTTGTTTTTTCTTTGCATCTTTCAAGTGCAACAGGGTTAACGTCAACACCTATGATATTTCTATTCAAAAGTTTGGCTTCAACAAGAGTCGTTCCTCCGCCTGCAAATTGGTCAAGAATATAGTCACATTCTTTTGAGTATCTAAGAATAATATTTCTTGGAATATAGGGAGACCAATTGCCACGCCATTTTGCATCATGCGTTGCCCATTTACCACGAATTGGAAACGACCAAACAGTATTGGCTTCCAATTCAAAATTATCAGGTTCCCATTTTGTTATTTTTTTCGCCATTAAACAAAAACCTCATTCATAATTCCATTTTTCATATCGTTAATATTGTAAATTGTATTAAGTACATCAAATGTTTCTTCTAAATTATGTTTAGCCTTATTCCATCCAATTCCATCAGTAAACCACACAAATGTTATTTCTTGAATTTCATTAGCCTCCAAAGAAAGATTCTTGTAGCTTCTTGCCGTTTCATTTAATTTTGAACCTTGTGAGGCATAAAAATTAGTTTCAATAACATAAATCTGATTATCAGTTTTTATTACAAAATCAAATATTTTCTCTGTTTTTCCATCATTACTAATTTTAGATAAGTCAACATTCCATTTTTCTTCAATAGCTGATTTTTTCATTTCTTTAAAATAATTATAATTTTTAACAAAGCCCGAAGAAACTATATAGCTTTCAACTAAATCTTCCATTACATCACCGGTTCTATTTTTTCTTCCATTTGTATCTAAGCCTACTTCTACTCCTGTAACATAATCATATAAATTTGATACTAAATGATTTGATAGTAAGTCAAATAAACCAGTATTTTCCATAAACAACATATATTCTTCTATGCTATAATTCATTTTATTAAAACTATAATAATAATCTCTTATTGCATCCTTAATAATTATAGTTTTTTCCCTCTTAGCTATCAAAATAGGTATTGCTTTAAGAACATTAGGATAATCTTCAATCAATGAAAGAAATTCACTTTTTATATTTTCACTTCCTATTAATGTATTTAATAAATACAGTTCTCTTTTTAATCTGTTAACATTTTCATAAACTTTTTCAAAGTCAGTATAATATTTCCAGCTTGCAATTGTATCTGTCATCGTTGCAAGCCAGCTATTAAAATCTCTATCAGCCATAATAATCTCCTTTTGGTTAGTAATTAACAATTCTGTTATTGAACCTCTTTTAGTTGCTTTACTGTTTATGGCACGTTTTGCCATAACTCTTTTAATTGTCATAAACTGGTATAAATCATCAAAAAAGTCGTCATTTTCGTCAACATTTTTAGGATCAGAATTACTTGCAATTATATGTGCACCTTTTTTATCAAGTAATTTTATGAAATAAGCAAGTTCCTTTTGTTTATCATCATCAAATTCTACTTCTGTATATGAAGTAAATTCTGAAGTTTTAGACAAAGGTTTATAAGGAGGATCGAAATAAACAAACGTATTGCTATCAATAAAATCTTCAGTATCTCTATAATCACCAGTTATAATTTCTACATTCTGCAATTTTTTAGATACAATTAAAAGATTTTCTGTGTCACATATTTTAGGATTCTTATACGAACCCATTGGCACATTAAATATTCCTTGTTTATTCACTCGATAAAGTCCATTAAAACAAGTTTTATTGAGATATATAAATAAAGCTGCCTTGAGTATAGAATTATTTTTTTTGTCCGAAATCAAATTATTGTATAAATTTCTCTGTGAATAATAGTAATCTTTTCTTTCATCATTATTGTAACTAATATGCTCTTTTTCAAATTGATGTAATAATTTAATAAGTTCAGTAACATTATCTCGCACTGATAAATACACATTTATCAATTCGGCATTTGAATCATTAATCAAAACTTCATCGACATTATAATTACTTATTACATCAAACAATACGGCTCCTGCACCAACCATTGGCTCACAATACTTTTTAACTGTGTTTCCTAAACCTTTTGGATAATGGTTCCGAAGTATATCAATTAATTGACTCTTTCCCCCTGCCCATTTTAAAAATGGTTTAGCTTTCAAATTTTTTTCATATCTAATAGTCCTGCCATCTATAGGCTTTTCAGAATCCACTGGAATGAGCCACATATTCCCAAGCATAGCAGCACTTTCAATTCTATTTTCACTACATAGCTTTATTACTCTGCGATGTGATATGTTCCACTTTTTAGCAGCATCAGCAGCAGTCATATAATCAATCATAAATATGCACCACACTATATATTAATAATATAATTATATTCCAATTCTGGAACAATAGCAAGTAAAAAATGGAACTAATTGAAACAAATCAATTAGTTCCATTTTTTACTTGCTATATTTTTCTAACCCAAGAGCAGTCTGCTCCCATTCGGAGTAAAGCGTATCTCTTTTAACTGTAAGTTCATCAAGCTGTTTTGTAAGCTCCATAAGCTCCTCATAGCCTGCTGAATTCAGTTTTTCCTGTGTTTCTTCAATTTCAAGCTCAACGGCTTCAATCTCTTCCTCAAGCCTTTTGCTCTTTGTTGTAAGCTTTCTCAGATTGCTCTGACGTTCCTTTTTCAGCTTATAATCGTTAACCTTCGGCTTTTCTTTTACTGTTTTTTCAACTGTCTGCACATATCTGCGCTCAGCATACTCGTCATAGCCTCCGATATAGCTGTTACAGCCGTTCGGTGTCAGTTCAACGATACGTGTTGCAAGCTTATTTATAAAATATCTGTCGTGTGAAACAATGAGCATTGTACCCTGATAATTAAGCAGAGTATTTTCAAGCTCCTCACGTGAAAAGGCATCAAGGTGGTTTGTAGGCTCATCAAGCAGCAGAAAATTAAAACCGCCGAGCATAAGCTTAAGGCAGT
>DBFOUY010000222.1:0-5770 GCA_048365975.1 Eubacterium sp. | reverse complement strand
TAAGCCTGTTGCTGAGGGCGAAACTGTTGGATGTCACCCCTGTGTTAACACCTCAAGCCTTAAGCTTAAAACAAGTGATATTCTTGATAAACTTCTTCCTGCTGTTAACCACAAGCCTGTTTTTGTTGACCTGCCGAATTATGACTAATAAACATAAAAAAACAAATTCCTGCAATCGTATAGACTGCAGGAATTTTGCTATAATTTACTATTCAGATAATTCTGTAATTCATCAAGTCTTGAATGATTAAGCGGACAGGTATCTTTAAGAGGATTTTCAATTTCAAGATTATCATACTTGAAAAATCCCATTGTATGAAACGCAAGCAGCTCATATTTTTCAAACTTAAACTGCTTTGCAAATTCTGCATAGCCGTCAATGCTTTTTTCATTGTCATTGATATTCGGTACAATAACAGTTCTGAGCCAAAGTCTTACACCGTTTTCACTGCAGAATTTACCGATTTCAACAAAATTCTGAAATATGCCCTTAGTGTATCTGCTGTAATCTGCTTCATTATAAAATTTCAGATCAAGAATAACAAGGTCTGCACCGAGCAGAGCTTTTTTAACATCATCATTAAGAGGAACACTGCCTGAGGTATCAATGGCATAATTAATCCCCTCTTCTTTCAGAAGCTCGCCGCACTCATTGATAAATGGTGCATTGAGCAATGGCTCACCACCTGAAAAAGTAACACCGCCGCCCCTGACGAAATAGGTTTTGTAGCGTTTTATTTTATTGACAAGGTCACGGCTTTCCCACACATTGCCTGATTTGTACCATGTATCAGGATTATGACAATAAGCACATCTGAGCGGACAGCCTGTGAAAAATACTGCGTATCTTATTCCGTCACCGTCAAGCGCCGCCATAGATTCAAAAGAATGGATATCTACTTTCATAAAAGCACCTCCCTGAAAATATCTATCGTATATCTGTTTAAACAAAAAGCACAGCAGAGGCTGTGCTTTTTTATTATTACATTGCTGTATGGAAGGTTCTTGCAATAACCTCTTCCTGCTTTTCACGGGTAAGCTTATTGAAGTTAACAGCATAGCCGCTTACACGGATTGTAAGTGACGGATAAAGAGTCGGGTCGTTCATTGCAGCAATCAGCTTTTCTCTGTCAAGAACGTTAACGTTCAGGTGATGAGCATCCTGTGCAAAGTAACCATCAAGCATTGTTGTTAAGTGCTCAATCTGCTCAGTCTTATCCTTACCAAGAGTGTTAGGAGTAATTGAGAAGGTATTTGAAATACCATCCTGACAGCAAGCATAGTCAAGCTTAGCAACTGAGTTAAGTGAAGCAAGAGCACCCTCTGCATCACGTCCGTGCATAGGATTAGCACCGGGAGCAAACGGCTCGCCTGCCTTACGTCCGTCAGGTGTAGCACCTGTCTTTTTGCCGTACATTACATTTGATGTGATTGTAAGAATTGAAAGAGTATGCTTAGCACCACGATATGCAGGAGTTTTGCAAAGCTCTTTATAGAAATATTCAATAATATACTTACCGATAAAGTCAACACGGTCATCATCGTTGCCGTATTTAGGGAAATCACCCTCAACCTTAAAATCAGTGATTACGCCACGCTCATCCTTGATAGGAGTAACCTTTGCATGCTTGATAGCTGAAAGTGAGTCAGTAGCAACAGACATACCTGAAACGCCGAAAGCCATAAGTCTTTCAACATCTGTATCGTGGAGTGACATCATAAGTCTTTCATATGCATACTTATCGTGCATATAGTGAATAACATTCATTGTGTTAACATAAAGCTTTGCCATCCAAGAAAGATACTTTTTATATGCAGCAAGCACCTTGTCGTAATCAAGAACCTCTTCCTCAAATACCTCGCCTTCAGGAGCAATCTGCTCTGCACCGATTTCATCCTTACCGCCGTTGAGAGCCATAAGAAGAACCTTTGCAAGGTTACATCTTGCACCGAAGAACTGCATCTGCTTGCCTTCCTTCATAGCTGATACGCAGCAGGCAATTGCATAGTCATCGCCATACATCTTTCTCATTACATCGTCATTCTCATACTGAATTGAATCGGTGTCGATTGAAACCTGTGCACAGAAATCCTTGAAGCCCTGAGGAAGATGCTCAGACCAAAGAACTGTGATATTAGGCTCAGCAGAAGGACCAAGGTTGTAAAGTGTCTGAAGAACACGGAAAGAGGTCTTTGAACACATTGACTTACCCTCGCCTGTAATACCTGCAAGAGCAAGTGTTACCCATACAGGATCGCCTGCAAACAAATCATTATACTCAGGTGTACGAAGGTGACGAACCAGACGAAGCTTAAGAACAAGGTCATCAATAAGCTCCTGTGCGCCCTTTTCATCAAGCACACCATCAGCAATATCTCTTTCAATATAACAATCAATGAATTCAGCAATTCTTCCGATTGAGTTAGCAGCACCGTTCTGCTCCTTGATAGCACCGAGATATCCGAAATAAAGCCACTGAATTGCTTCCTTTGCAGTAGTTGCAGGCTTTGAAATATCATAGCCGTAGTCAAGAGCAAGACCCTTTAACTGATTCATAAAGTCAAGCTGCTTTGATAAATCCTCAAGGTTATGAATGATATCCTCAGTCAGAGCATCTGCTTCACTCATATTTTTCTTGTCAAGCTTCTTCTGCTCAATAAGGTAATCCATACCATAAAGAGCAATTCTTCTGTAGTCACCGATAATTCTGCCTCTTGCATATGCATCAGGCAGACCTGTAAGAATACCTGCGTGACGTGCTTTCTTCATTGTATCTGTATAAGCACGGAAAACACCTGTATTATGAGTTGTTCTGTATGTGAACTCATCCTTGATTTTATCAGAAAGCTCATAACCGTATGCACGGCAAGCCTGAACTGTATTTCTTAAGCCTGCAAAAGGTGATACACCACGCTTTAACGGCTCATCTGTCTGAAGACCTACAATAATATCCTTTTCCTTATCAATGTAACCCGGTGCGTGAGATAAAATTGACAGAACCTTTTCTGTGTCAATATCAAGCACACCGCCGTTTTCATTTTCCTTAATAAGAAGCTCCTGAACCTTTGCAAGAACAGACTCTGTTCTTTCTGTAGGACCTTCGAGGAATGATGCATCACCGTTATATGCGTGATAGTTTAATTTAATGAAATTTGACACATTGATTTCATTGCACCAAACGCCTTCTCTGAAATTTCTCCATGCTTCCATAAATAAATCCTCCAAATATATTTTTATATAATTTAATGCTGAACTACATAGCACTCTCTGCCGGGCTCGTGATAAATTCCGATACAGTTAGCACATTGACCGTGTCTGCAATGCCTGCATTTGCTCCTGCCGCACTGACCGCAGCAATAACCTGAGTTTTTGCAAAGCTCATAATCGCCGCCGTCAATCTTTAATTCCTTGTTCTGCAGTATAGAATCTGATATTTTATACCTTGCACTTTCATAAACAGCAGTTATTGTTGTTCTTGCCACCTGCATCTGCTTTGCGCATTCCTGCTGCGTCAAGCCCTTAAAATCAATGAGTCTTACTGTTTCAAGCTCATCAACTGTAATTTCAACAGCTTCCTTAGCTTTATCTGAGGAATTAAAGGAGCTGATTTCAGGTGTCTTGCATATTCTCTTATGCTTTCTGGGACGTGCCATAATCATCACCCTTTAATATTGTTTCAACACCTTTGATTATACATAATTATTGACATATGTCAATAATAAACAGACAAATAAGTATGATTTTTTCTTTTTTCAGCATATTTAACAAAGTGCAAAACAGCAATGAATATTTTTTGTGCAAATGGCAACAACAATACTGAAAGGTGTGATATTATGGACAGAACAGGCTCAGACGGCGATACCATTAAGCTCCTGAAGGAATGTGATTCAGGTATACAAATGGGAATTTCAGCTATTGATGATGTTATTGATGATGTGGAAAACACAGAATTTAAAGCACTGCTCCGTGACAGCAAAGCTGAACACGAAAAGCTGAAAAGTGAAATTACAGGTCTTTTAAACCAGCACAATGATGAGGGAAAAAGTCCTAATCCTATGGCAAAGGGAATGTCGTGGATAAAAACAAATATGAAAATGGCAATGGACAAAGATGACACAACAGTTGCAGATTTAATTACTGACGGCTGTAATATGGGAGTAAAATCTCTGAGCAGATACCTTAACCAGTATAAATCAGCAGATACGAAATCACGTGACATTACAGGCAGACTCGTGAGAATCGAGGACAGGCTTGTAACTGACGTAAGACAGTTTTTGTAAACAATATAAAAAAGCAATCGGAGTGATTTCTCACTCCGGTTGCTTTTTTTATCAATCTATTTTTACTTTGCAATCAATATCCTTAGAAAGACGATTTTCATAATTATCAGAATCACCATAATCTATATTAAATGAAAACTGATTATTTTTTAATAACTCAATCGAATTTTCATTTTCTTCCGAAAGGGATGTTAAAATATACAGTGTAGTGTTTTCTTTACTGCCTGCTGCAATAGATTCCCAAGGTTCTATCATAATGCAGCTTTCCTGAACAAAAAAGTATTCATTTTCCAAATCATTCACTGCTAATCTGACAGCTTCATCAGAATTATTTTCAATCGAAAGATTAATCATAATAATATTTTTATATTTTTCAGGAGTATTATCAGTCACATAAAACATAGATTCGATTTCTTTGCATTCATTCTCATCAGCAAAACCATCATAATTCATAGTTACTGCAACTCTATCAAGCGATAATAGTTTATCATCATACACTTTTTGACCATATATAAACACACTGATTACAACAACTATTATTAAAATAAAAGGTATACTGTATAATAATACTTTTTTCATTTAATACACTCCGATCAAATGTATAAGTATAATAATCATTTTCTCTTTTGTTATTTTTATTGTACATATTATGCAAATATTTGTCAATATTCATTCTATAAACAAAGTATTAAATATAAAAAGTAACCAGAGTGGGAAAACACTCTGGTTATGCAAGATTTTAATTAAAACAAATATTTTTCATTAGCTTATACTACATAAGAAAAATCAATATTCAAATCATATAATTTATTAAGAATGTCATCTTTATCAGTTAAATCATTATTAATATACACATATACATCGACATCTAAAGAACTATTAGAGCTAATTGCATAAGTTGGTTCTAAATCAATACAATCTTCAACTAAATAAAAATCATTATTCTTAATCACGTTGCTATTAAAAACTTTAATTGAAAAATCATTTTTATTTAAAATGTTATAAGTTACTTTTAATAATCTGTAGTTTTCAACAACTAATTCAGCATTATCTCCTGCAAAAGCACAATTATACTTTTTAAAATCATCTTCTTCTGCATCACAAAAACTTACGATTTTAATATCAATGTTTTCTTTAATATTGTCTTTAGTATTTTTACAGGATGAAAGTATAATTGATACAAACAAAATCATAATAAATAAAACAAAAAAGAAATTACTTTTTTTCATATAAACCTACCTTAAAACACAAACATAAACAATCATATTTTTATAATATTTATTATTATAAAAATCTTTAATTGATGTATATTGCTTTTTGCCTTTTAAATATTCCTTACCATTTCTATCACTTGAATGTGCATAGTAATACATATCATAATAAGTTTTACTATTAATAACTTGACCACTTAATGCAGCATGATTAATTCCTTTTGTTCTATCCCACCATTTTTCAGCGTATGACTTTGCTTTACTTGGACTATACTTGT
>DBFOUY010000221.1:0-4702 GCA_048365975.1 Eubacterium sp. | reverse complement strand
GTTATTTGCACTATATGGGCTGTCAATATTACCGAAATGAAAACCCATATCCTTGAGTTCCTTAAATTTACAATCAAAATTAAACTGCATAAATTACTCCATTACTACATTTTCCATTGAAACAGAATAATCATTTTCTGCATTGCCTATTGTTATAACTGTCGCGCCTGTATGCTCGGCAAAATTCCACGGTGCAGGCGAAGGACCTGTTTTTAAGCCATATGTATAAGTTATTCCGTCAACTGTTATAATTGCGTCATTTTCGTGGTCGTGACCGCAGAATATGTATTTTGTTGAGCCAAGCTCCTTGCACTTGTCAACAAAGCCCGACTTAACGGGAGCAGCCCCGGGGAGATATGTGCATTTGCCGTAACCATATTTATCGGGAACAGTATAACTTTCATCATCATTTTTAATGCCGTACTTCTCAATAGCCTCACGCATCTCAGGCTGAGCAAAATGCGAAAATGTCATTGAGGGTACTGTATATCCGGCGCTTTCGTTTATACCCTTAACATTCCATTCATACCAAGCAATCTGCTCATAGCCCATATAAATTTCTTTTGTTGATCCATCATCATACTTTGTATATCTTCCGTTATCAAAGAGATACAAGGACTGTACCGGTTTTCCGTTTTCGGTAATATTTACAACATAATTACCGCAGCCGTAAAGATTTGACGGACCTTTTTTGAAAATACAATATTCTGATTCTTCATACTTATCGCCCTGCCAATTAAGCGAATTCATAGGGATTTCATTATCATGATTACCGAAAACCGGTGCCCAAGGAATTTCAAAAGACTCCATAAGCTTAATAAATTTCGGCAAATCAAACCTTGCTGTAACACCTGACACATTATCACCGAGAGTTACAATTAAATCGGGTTTTGTCTTTTCAACAAGTGACTTAACCTGCTCATATGCTTTATTGTTATCAACAGGATTAGTCCAAAGCTGAATATCAGTAATAAGCATAATTTTAAATTCCTTACCCTCCTGCTTTTCAACTGATTGAATATCGGATATATTAAACTCATCACCTGCACTCCAGACCTGTATATGCTCGCTGCCATTAAGCGGAAAGAACAATACGCCTGCAATTATCAGCACTGCTGCAATCAATATGCAAAATACCGATAGAATAATTTTTTTTGCCTTTTTTGTAATCTTTTTCATAAGCTCAACCCTTTTCATTAAATCCGTTATAATTTGAAGAATAGTATTTTTCATCCAGCTTAATATTTGTAGCTATCCATGTTGTACGTTCTTCTAAGGTCTGTTCACCATGACCTCTATTTCGCCCTCCATGGTCATTAGCCATAACTATAAGCCATTCTTCATTGTGTTTTTCTTCACGCTCATTAATAAGTTTTATCAGGTCATAAGCGTATGTATCATTGTTACGTACGGAATTAACGTAATGTGCGCAATTATTTGAAAATTCATACGTATGACCATTTGAATCTATATTATGAAATATACCGCAAACAATATCGTCGCCATTTTCAATTCTTTGAGCAATATAATCACGCATTCCTAAATCGTATGGTGCATATTCTGAAGGTGATTCGGGTGCAGTGAAATTATAGAAATCAAGGCTTTCGGTTTGTTCTTCTTCAAGCTGAGTCCTGATATCTCTGTCTGTATCACAAAAAGTCATTTTAATTTCGGGGTGTGCCATAACGTACTTAACTTCTTCTTTAAGATTAGTATCAAAATACGGGTCCCAATCAAATGCAATAGTTGATGACAACCCTTTTTCAGCATATTCCAGCATAAATGTTTTATGCTTCATATTTTTACTGTCATCGTTTTCCTTTATTCCGTGTTTATTACCCCACACACCTGTGAATTGTGATGTCCAGCTTGCTGAGGTTGATGTACTTTGTTCGCTGTCTTTACCTTTTTCACCTCCGCAGTAGGCGATATATACACCGCCTGTTTTTCTCAGTTCATTAAACGCACTGTAATCTGCATTATAATGATAACCGTTTGTATCAAAATTGTTTTCATCGTGAAGAACATTAGTAAGTGCGTCCGCACGCATTCCGTCAAAACCGATAAACAGCACTTTTTTAATTTTGCCGTTTTCTGCAACTGCATTGCCGTCAACTATTTTTGTATCAGATAAAAAATTATTCACGTGATCATAAACATGATATTGCGCAACAGCCTTTGCACCGCTGTTTTCCCAGAAGCTGTATGACGATATGGTATTGAAATAGTTTTTATCACCCTTTGTGCAGGCTGACAAAGAAAAAGTTGATACTATCAACAGCATAGTGAAAAATAATGCACTGATTCTTTTTTTCATACTTAACACCTCAAATCAATTCTATCAAAAGGAGTGCTTTTGATGATATTTTTAAATCAAGTTTGTTGTTATTTACTTCTGCTGTATGAAGATATTTATATTCGCCGTTATCATAAATACTGATTTTTGCTTCCTTAAAGCCCTTGGGAATATCCCATAATCTTTTATCGTTATTACTGCTGTATGCAATATAAGTGTTCTCAAGGTGTGAAAGCGGAAGAAATACTGTATTGTTTTCCTTAACAGTTTTATCATTCACGGTTATTCTGCGGTCTTTATTATATGATTTTACACCATTGCTGAACACACAATACTCATTTCTGCCGTGTCCGTTTATTGCCATTCTTTTGTAATTGCACAAAAACTGAAAGGGCACCTGAACAGTTGCAAACGCTTCAATAAATTCCTTTTCCCAATTTGCCTTTTTATCTTTGAATTTTTGGAAAATATCTTCCCCGTGAATATTATGATAAAGATAATTTCCGTATCTTTTATCCTTATAATGCCCGCCGCAGTAATGCTGCGGAGGTATTGATACATATTCTTCTCTTTTCATTCTCGTGCACCACCAGGAAGCGGGAATTATTCCAAGCGTATCCATCGGAGCATTTGGGTTATGCTCACGGGGCAAGCCGAAAATCGGTTTATTAAACAGCTTTTCGTCCTCACGGTACGTAAATTCTGATGTAATGTCAATCCCCCTTGAATTAACATATTCAATCATTTTACGGCGTGCTGACTGCATCTCTTTAATAGAAATATCGGGACAATAATTTTTATAGCACTGAAAATTATCAACATGGACTGTTTTCAGCTCCTCCAAAGGCAGAATACCGAGCAGGCGGTCGAACATTTCTTTAAAGAGTCCGCTTTCCCAATATTCAACAAGCGAGGTTTTATAGCATTTTAATCCGTTGTAATTTTCAATAGCATGTGGCTTTCCGTTTCTTTTTCTTATAAGTGCATTTGCTTTAACAAATTTATCAAATGAAGGTGCGTTTTCATATGCGTCATTGAAATTGATGTGAACACTTACAACTGTATTATACTTTTTCGCTTCTTCTATCAGCCAAAGCATACTTTCAAGAGGTGTTTTGTCTTTACATTTCAGAGCAGGGTTGACCTCAAAAAAATCAGGATATTTATCATCGTGTCCGTTATACTGCCAGCCGACAAGATATATTATTTTAGGCATACCGACAGTAATTGCGTCAACCCTTTTTATTATTTCAAGAGCATCTGCAAATGTAACGCAGACCTCAGTGCCGTTTCCGGCCTTATTCGGCTGTGACATAAACATTTTCATCATCATTGTTTTGGTATAGTCATAATTATAAGCAAACTTTTTCATTTCTTTTCCTCCTGGTATAAGCAAAGATATTTAATACTGCAAGAACAGCAATACAAATTATCCATATATAATAAGATGTTTTATATAACACCCTGTTTCCTGAATATGCAATTATCTGTGATACATAATGAGTTATTATATAGCCTGCCACAGTGCCAAACAAAAGTGATATGCCTGATAACAGCACAGACTGTTTTCTGCAAAAAACAGATGCACAAATAATTATCAAACCACTTATTAAAGCAACCGAAATCTGTGAAAAGCCGGCATTGACATAAAGAACACCGTCAGCCGTCATAAGCATTATTACAAATATAGCTAAATCAGCAAATGCAATTACCTTTTCAGCAGGTGGCAAATCATCATTATGCATCTGAATTTCACACTCTGAAAAATCATTTGCAATACTTGATGAAATAAGCAAAATGGCACACAACAGATAAAGTACAGGCTGTAAATTTTCAAGATTTGAAAATGTGCTGAAAATAATTGCTGTTAATATACTGAAAATTATTGTTTTTCTGTAAACAGCTTTTTGACTTAATACAAAAAATACAGCACCGACAAATCCGCCTGACACACCTGCAACAATTGCCAGAACTCTCGAGACGGTCATAATAACATGGCTTACTCTGAGTGTGGGTGATAATACTTGCATAAAATCAACGGAAAACACAAAGAAAAACATTGCCAAAACACCACAGATTCCAAGTGAAAGAGACAGAATCATTTTTAACCTTTTCTTAAAAATCATTGCAATTATTGTGCCGATACAATAGGCAAGTGAAAAAACAATTGCTGCAAATTCCATTCTTAAAAATGGTAAACCCGCAATATTCAAAAGAGGTGTTTCGGGAGTCACCTGATTTTTGCAATAAACATCAAATGTTAAAAACAAACTGACAATATAAAATATTACTGAAAATAGGGGAAGCTGACTCAATAAAGATTTATAATTAACATTTTTCATCTTGCTTCACCTCCGAACTGTTCAATGGCTGAATAAGCACCTTTCCACAATGAGTATTCCAGAT
>DBFOUY010000220.1:0-3919 GCA_048365975.1 Eubacterium sp. | reverse complement strand
GCAAGTATTAACTCGAATTTATGCCTTATCTTTGAAAAAATCAGCTAAGGCAAAACTGCTTGCACCTAAAATAAACAGTTTTGCGTAGAATTGTTTATTTCTTTGGTGCAGGCATACTGTCGTATGGCAAAGCAAAAAATGAGCAAGGCTGCGTGAAACTGTTTATTTTAGGCTTATATGTTTGAGTATTGTCAGGCTAAACATAGTATCATTATAATTTTATCATATATGGTAAAAATTATCAATATTAAATATATGCATTAAAATCACAGTAATATTGATAAATAAAAAAATCCTGCAAAAAATTGCAGGATTTAAAACAAAATATTAATTACATCATTGTACTGAACATTGCAGCACCCATAATTGCATACATTGCAATAACAAGAACAGTATTAATGATAACACCGGCAAGAGCTGCCTTACCGCAAGCCTTAGCAGTCTTTGGTTTCTCAGTTTTCTGTGTAAGATAAAGAACAAGACCAACAATCGGAATAAGGTAAGACAATATAGCTAAACCTATGTTTGCCTTCTCTTCCTGTGCAGGCATAGACTGCATATTAACATTATTGTAATATGTATGCTCATTATTATCCTGCTGCGGTACATTGTACTGATTATTGTTGTCTGCCATTTTGCAAACCTCCTCTTTCAATATTTACAATTATATTTTATATAATCGTTAACAAATTGTCAATAGTTTTATTCACAATTAATTCATTTTTAGATAAAACATCATAAAAAGGCTCAGGAAATCAATTCTGAGCCTTTGATTTGCTGTATTTAAATATGCGTTTGCTTATTTAGCACTTTCTTCAACAGAAACTGAAAACCCTTTATTTATCATACTTTTGACCTCCAGATATAGGAATAATATACGAATAAACTACTCCTTATCACATTTTATTGCTATTATTTATCATTGATATTTTAGCGTAATTATGCTAAAATAATAACAAGGAGATGATGTTATGAGTAATTCAATAAGACCTGTTTCAGATTTGAGAAACAATTTTGCCGACATTTCGAGAACAGTTCACGAAACACAGCAGCCTGTTTTTCTCACAAAAAATGGTTTTGGTGATATGGTTGTGCTTAGTATGGAGGCTTATGAAAATCTTCAACTTGAAAGCGAAATATATTTCAAACTGAAAGAGGCAGAAAAGGAAAGTCAGATTACAGATAAAAGATATTCTGCAAAGGAAGTTCTTGCTGAACTTAAAGGTGCAATGGATGTATAAACTTGAATTTCTTTCTGTTGCCAAAAATGATATGCTTGAAATCGTAAAATATATTTCAGATGATTTGAAAAATCCACAGTCAGCAAGTAGGCTTGCTGATGCGTTCATTGAAGCAGCGGAAAATATTTGTCAGTTTCCATATGCAAATAAAGTGTATGCACCTATTAAACCACTTGAATTGGAGTACCGACGAATAATAATAAAAAACTATTTAATGTTTTACACTGTCGATGAACAAACAAAAACAGTAACCGTAATGCGTGTTATTTATGGTAAACGAGATATATCAAACCAAATAAACTAACAAAAGACCGCCTCAAACGAGACGGTCAATTTTTATAATTTGGTGTAGGAATTTAGGTGTAGGAGTAATGTAGGAATGGTGTAGGAATGTACCACTTTTAACGACATTTCAGTACATCTAAATACGCTGTTTTCTTACTTTCCAGCTTCTTCAACAGCTACTGCACAAGCTACTGTTGCACCAACCATTGGGTTGTTACCCATACCGATAAGACCCATCATTTCAACATGAGCAGGAACAGATGATGAACCTGCAAACTGAGCATCGCCATGCATTCTGCCCATTGAGTCTGTTAAGCCGTATGAAGCAGGACCTGCAGCCATATTATCAGGATGAAGTGTACGACCTGTACCACCGCCTGATGCAACTGAGAAATAAGTTTTGCCATTCTCAAGTGCCCACTTCTTATAAGTGCCTGCAACAAGGTGCTGGAAACGTGTTGGGTTAGTTGAGTTACCTGTGATAGAAACATCAACACCCTCGTGCTTCATAATAGCAACGCCCTCAAGAACATCGTTAGCACCATAACACTTAACTGCTGCTCTCTCGCCGTCTGAGAATGCCTTTTCACTCTCAACCTTAAGCTCGCCTGTATAGAAATCATAATCTGTCTTTACATAAGTAAAGCCATTGATACGTGAAATAATATATGCAGCATCTTTGCCAAGACCATTAAGAATAACCTTAAGAGGCTCTTTACGAACCTTATTAGCTGTTCTTGCAATACCGATTGCACCCTCAGCAGCAGCGAAAGACTCGTGACCTGCTAAGAACGCAAAGCACTTTGTTTCCTCACTGAGGAGCTTAGCACCAAGGTTACCATGACCAAGACCAACATTTCTCTGCTCAGCAACTGAACCCGGAATACAGAATGCCTGAAGACCGATACCGATTGCAGCAGCAGCCTCAGAAGCAGACTTAACATCTTTTTTAAGTGCAACTGCTACACCAAGTGTATAAGCCCAGCTTGCATTTTCAAAAGCGATTGGCTGAACGCCCTTAACAATAGCGTCAACATCAATGCCCTTTGATAAACATAAATCTCTTGCTTCTTCAAGACTTGAAAGACCATATTCAGCAAGACACTTTTCAATTTTAGCAAGTCTTCTTTCCTTGCCTTCAAATTTTACATCATTTGCCATTATACTGTCCTCCTTATCTTATTCTTCTCTTGGGTCGATATACTTTGCAGCATTTGCAAAACGACCGTAATTACCGATATTTGCCTTATATGCCTCGTCAGGAGTTTTGCCGTGACGGATGTCCTCAAGCATCTTACCAACCTTAACGAATTCGTAGCCGATAACCTCGCCCTCTTCATCAAGAGCCATACGGGTAACATAGCCCTCAGCCATTTCCATATAACGAACGCCCTTGAGCTTTGTTGAGAACATTGTGCCAACCTGTGAGCGAAGACCCTTACCAAGATCCTCAAGAGCAGCACCAACAACTAAACCGCCCTCTGAAAAAGCTGACTGTGAACGACCATAAGCAAGCTGCTTAAAGATTTCTCTCATAGCAACATTGATAGCGTCACAAACAAGGTCTGTATTTAAGCACTCAAGAAGAGTTTTGCCTGGAAGAATTTCTGCAGCCATAGCAGCTGAGTGTGTCATACCTGAACAGCCGATTGTTTCAACAAGTGCCTCCTCAACGATACCATCCTTAACATTAAGGCTGATTTTGCACGCACCCTGCTGAGGTGCACACCAACCGATACCGTGTGAAAAACCGCTGATGTCTGAAATTTGATAAGATTTTACCCATTTACCTTCTTCAGGTATTGGAGCCGGACCATGATGAGGACCCTTTTTTACGGTACACATCTGTTCAACTTCGTTTGAATAGACCATACTATTACTCCTTCCGATTAAGAAATTTTTACTTTAATAAATAATTTTAAAAAATTACCACAATTATTATAACCAATTTACTATATATCTGCAAGAGCAAATGTGAAAAAAAAGGATTAATTTAGCAGTTATATTTTGTATATATTGCTAACGTACAGAAAATTTGTTATACTAATTATATCATATATTATTTACAAGGGAGATTCTTATGAAAATAAAAAACGGATTTGCAAAAAGAGAAATTGCAGGGTCATATATTGTTGTTCCTGTGGGAAATACAAGCAATAAATTTAACGGAATGATAACACTTAACGAAAGCGGTTCATTTTTCTGGGACTGCTTTACAAATGATATCACAATTGACGATGCCGTGAAAAAGGTTACTTCTGAATATGATATTGACGAAGCTACCGCAAAAAAAGACATTGAAAACTTTATTAAAATGCTCAAGGATAACAATCTGATTATTGATTAATACCGAAAACCGTTTAGTTTTTATATGGTAAATACGGGAATTATCT
>DBFOUY010000219.1:0-2899 GCA_048365975.1 Eubacterium sp. | reverse complement strand
AGTTGTCATTTGATAGATTGAGCCTGTAACAGCAGCAGGGTATTCGGGATCAACTACAAACAGAGCTTTTAAGTTCCTATTGCTGTTAACCTTAATTTCATATGTTTCAGGTGTGTTGTATAAGATGTTGCCATTCTCATACCATGCATAGAATTTATATCCTTCATCTGGTACAGCGGTAATTGTAGTTGTTGATTCATAAGGGAAAGTTCCCGAACCATCTACTGTTCCGCCTTTATCAGCAGTAACATTAACATTATAATCCGGATATACATTTATTATTTTACTGTTATTGCCGTAATCACTTTCCGAAGCATCAGACTGTGCTGATATATAGAAAGTTCTCGCATAAATTGATTTACTTGTATCAAGATAACTGTTGTCTATATCAAAAGTTACTACAGTTGATTCATTCGGTAATAATATTTTTGAAACAGAACTGATTGTTTCTCCATCTTTACAATCTTTGCAGAAGTTTATAGAAATGTTATCAGCAGAATCAAAACCTTGATTTTTAACAGTAACTTCAAACTGTCTGCCGTTTTCAGTTCTTATTTCTTTTACATCAGTAATTGCAATATCAGCAAAACCGAAAGAGAATGTGCCTTTATTATCATCAAGTGATATATCCGTTTCATCCTTTGGCAAAATTTCAATCGTGTAATCTGTTCTTGAAATATTTGAAGGAAGTGTATATGGAATTTCAAGTTGTATGTTTTGACCAACTGGCAAATCTTTATTAATTGATGTTGATTTTAATAATTTATTTTTATTATCATAAATATTCACATCAAACTGATTAACAGGCAAAGAACCTGTATTATATATATCAGCCAAAATATTAATATTACTGTCAGATGCAATATCACCGCTATATGTAATAATCGAATTAACTGAGATATTACAGAACTGATTCATTTTTCTTTGCATAAGACTTATTGTATTATCTTCCTGAACAACACCATATGCCATTTCAATCTGACCGTCAGATAACATACAAGAATCCCATCCGCGAACACTGCCTACATTATCAGAGAGTGGTTCAGGAGTATTAAATGTATCTGCATTTTTATTGTAGTTTGTTACATAGAAGGTTGCGGAGTCATCAATATTCTGTTCCCATACTATTGCTTTATTGCCGTTTGAATTCTCAAGGGCTTTAATATTCGTTGCAGTAACATCCATCTTTTCAACAATGACCTTTTTAGTATCTATATCACCATCAGTTACCTGAACAAGTGAATTTCCATTTACCCAATATAACTCGTTTTCTGATAAACTTATTGAATAATCAGGAACATTATCATTGGTTAATTGCTTTACTCTATTGCCATTGTAATAGAATACTTCCAAATCGTCAGCAGTTGAATTGTCATCGCCTGTTTTTGTTGTATAGGCAATAATATTCTTTGAGCCATCATAGGTAGTATCTATACTTGAAATTACCTGAAGTTCGGAGTCAACAGTTTTAATATCACTCCATTTGCCATTAGCATATTCTTTTCTGAATACTGAATTTGTGCCTGTTAAACCGAATGTATCATTTTCAGAATTCTGTACCCAAACAACAGATATATCATCACCGTTTGATACAACCTTGTGCATCATTTCCATATCATTGTTATTTGTAGTGATAGCAGCAGAATTATCAAAAGAAGTTCCGTTGAAATGTATGTACTGCAAATCTATATTGCCTGACATTTCTTCTAATGTAACAGTGTTGTCAAATAACTTTGTTGCATTCTGCCAAATGATATGAGCTCCGCCATTGGCATCTGGATAAATAGAAGGCTCAAAGTCAGCAGTTTTGTCATCTGATACTGCTTTCGGAACACTCCACTCATCATTTTCAAAAATGCTGTACATAAGGATTGTTCTGTTTTCAGCAGAACGATTTGGTGAGTCATCAATGTATGCCATCAGCATTTTACCATTGCCAAGATCAATTATTTGAGGTCGACAATAAATCTGCATATTGTTTTTAAACACATTTGGTTCATTTGAAAAAGAATAAGCAGAGACCTGAGGTAATGGTTCAATGAATTTCAAATCATCACGAGATATTGAAAGAGTGGTTATTTGTGAATTTTCTTTAGGATATAATGGCCATTCGTGAAATTCCCATTCAAATTTATCACCCCATACCAAAGTGTTATATTCAAAGAAGAGAGAACCAGTTAAAGTTGACTTAAAAGAATCCTCAAAAGGTTCCACAGGATATTTCAATTCACAATTTAATTTACCACTTATACCAGCATAAGCGTCGGCGACTAAAACATCAACTAAAAGACCAAGTCTTGGATTTAATACAAAGTCTACCTCACCATATGGACTGAGTTTGTTTTCTATAATTCTAACATTTAGTCCTGTACTCATTGAACCTGTAAGTTCGAATTTTATATATGAAAAAGGAATTGGAGAAAAAGGATATGCCATACTGACTGTTGACTCTGAAATAACAGCAATTCCCCCTTCTTTAATATTTCCGGTGTTTGTATCATAAGTCAGGAAACCGAAAATATTATTTTGGCACTCAAAACCAATTTTACCAGCTCTATCAAAAAAACTGCCTTTATAGTCATTTAATCTTCTTGATGTTTCACGAGTGTAACCTTTGCCAATAGAATAATATATATCTTTTATGTCTTTATATGCTTGATTAAATTTTCCAACTTTTTCTCTTCCACCTGTTAATGTTTGTGAGTCTCCATTGACTTTCACATCAATTAATATTTTTAATTCTTTATTAATCTCATCATAATAAGATTCAAGATTTAACGCTTCATCAAAAACATTTAATCCACCATTCAAAGTAAATAAATTGAATTCTTTTCCTAAAAAATTTACTGTTGGGCCTTCAATAACTACATTTTCGCTTTTTCCCATATTTATAGAATCG
>DBFOUY010000218.1:0-3524 GCA_048365975.1 Eubacterium sp. | reverse complement strand
GCCAGGGGCAGGGAGGTCTGCATTCCCGTTTCACGGAAGACAAATCCCTTTTAAAACGTGTTCGGGTTACTAAAGCCATTGATTGTCGAGAAGGGCAGATTTATTAACGATATTTATAATATTATTACTGTTCCGGCTCAAAGTATTCTACGTCAAATTTTTCCTCAACCTTAGCCATTAAAATATCAGAAATTTGCTCGTATTCAACTTCGTCATCAATTTCAGCAAGGTATTCCTCGCCATCTTCATTGAGCACCTTAAGAATAATTACCTCGTAGTCACCGTCAACGATTTCTTCGTCTGTTTCAAAATAACGTGTGATTGCAACATAAACATCCTCGTCAGTTTCATATCTTTCGAGCAGTTCAAAAAGCAACTCGTTGCCGTTTTCATCGCTGACACTTAATATATCAGGTTCATAGTATTTTTCGTCTTCAGCCATAGTGGTTACACTTCCTTTTCAAGTTTGCTCTAATATTATATATTTATTTTCCCTTATAGTCAATAGTAATTAGAGGATTGTACTAAACAATATTGAAATAGCAATAATTACCAAATAAAATATAAAAATGTGCAAAAAAACTATTGACAAACAATAAATTGTATGCTATTATTTAGTTGAACAAAAGAGATAACCTTTAGGAAGCAGTTAAAGGATTTGTTCAATTTAATAAAGGAGGGCTTGTCCAATGGATTTAGAACCAGGTCAGACAAGTGCTCGCTTTCTAATCCAACAGTAATAACGGATTTGGTATCGCTGGTTATAAAATCGGAATTATAACAGATACACGCTTTATAAAGTAATTAAAAGTTATTTGGCAGGGTTGGCACTTAGAGCGAGCGCGATAACAATTGAATTTTCTATATATATTTGATTATCTTCCTGCCGATAATTTGTAGCGAAAGCTATAATAAAATAAATTAATGAGGTAAGGTCCAATGCAGAAGTAACATTGATTTTCAACTAAAATATGAGGTTGGTCCAATGTACTGATTAAAATTTAATAAACAATATGCTCCCGATAAATAAATCGGGAGCTTTTTTGTGTTATTTTACCTGATTATATTGCAATTTTGTTTTTCTTAAATTATAATTCTTTTGGTGATAGTATGATAAATGTATTACAGTTTGGTGAAGGTAATTTTCTGAGAGCTTTTGTGGATTATTATTTTCAGCTTGCAAAAAATATCGGTGATTTTAATGGCGGTATTGCTGTCTGTCAGCCGAGAACTAATACTAAAATAATTAATATTTTGAAATTACAGAACTGCAAATACAATGTTCTTCTTCGTGGCAGGCTTAATGGTGAAATTGTTGACAAAGCAATTGAAATAAATTGTGTTGATACCGCAATTGATACAGTGGGTGAGTATCAAAGAATTAAGGAAATATTTTGCAGTGACGCTTTAAAAATTATAGTTTCTAATACAACAGAGGCAGGTATTGTTTTTGATGAAAATGACAGACTCAGTGATAGTCCGAATGTCTCATTTCCTGCAAAGCTCTGTGCTCTTTTGATTGAGAGATTTAATGCAAAGCTCGGCGGATTGGTGTTTCTGCCTGTTGAGCTTATTGAAAATAACGGCAATGCTTTGAAATCCTGTATTATTCAGTATGCAAGGCACTGGCAGCTTGGTGAAAGCTTTGTTGATTATGTTAATAATGAATGCAGCTTTTGCAATACACTTGTTGACAGAATTGTTACAGGATATACTGAGTATGAAAATGATAAATGTGCTGTTGCCTGTGAGCCCTTCGGCAGCTTTATTATAGAGGCTGATGAAAGAGCAAGGAGAGTTCTTCCCTTTGAAAATATCAGTGATATTAAGTTTGTTGAAAGCATTGCACCTTATAGAGAAAGAAAGGTCAAAATACTTAACTGTGCCCACACAATGTCAATTCATCTTGCTTATTCTATGGGATTTGATATTGTGCGTGATATGATTGAAGACAACACAGTTTATGAGTTTATAAAAAACGGAATTTTTAATGAGGTTATTCCCACTATTTCTTTGCCTGAGAATGAGCTCACAATCTTTGCTGATTCTGTTTTTGAAAGATTTGCAAATCCCTTTATTGACCACAAGCTTTTGGATATAAGTCTTAACTCAATTTCAAAATTCAAGGCTCGCTGTCTGCCTTCAATAGTAGATTATTATAATATGTGCGGCAGTCTGCCAAAGCATTTGTGTCTTGGGCTTGCAGGGCTTATTAATTTTTATGTGAATGAAAATCCGAACGATGATAAAAATCAGATTGAGTTTATCAAAAACAATTCAGTAAATGATATACTTTTAAACAGTGATATTTGGGGGATTGATTTAACTGAAATAGGCAATATGCCTGATGTTATCAATAATTATATTGATAGTATTAAAGCTTTTGGTGTAAGAAAAATTATGGAGAGTATCAATGAGTAAGTTTCATAAAATTAATGAGGCAGATAATACTGCAGTTGCTCTTGAAGATATTAAAAAAGGTCATTGTGAGAATGGCCTGACAGCCTTGCAGGATATACCCTTTGGTCATAAAATCCTTCTCAAAGATTTGAAAAAAGGCGATAATGTAATTAAGTACGGTTATCCTATAGGCCATATTACTGATGATACACCTGCAGGCTCATATATTCACGAGCATAATATCAAAACAAATCTTGCCGAAAAGCTCAGTTATACTTTCAGCGGTGATAATGAGTATAAAGTAACAGAAACAGATTTAACCTTTAATGGTTATATAAGACAGAATGGAGATGCAGCAACACGTAATGAAATCTGGATTATTCCAACAGTAGGCTGTGTTAACAAAACAGTTCAGAGGCTTGAGAGTTTGGCACAAGGGCTTTGCAGCAACGTTGATGGTATTTTTTCTTTCACTCATCCCTATGGCTGCAGTCAGATGGGCGATGATCAGGAATATACGAGAAAGGCACTTGCAAGGCTTGTCAATCATCCGAATGCAGGCGGTGTTCTTGTTGTTTCTCTCGGCTGTGAAAATACTAATATTGATGTGCTTAAAGGCTATCTCGGTGATATTGATACGAACAGAGTCAAGTTTCTTGTAACACAGAATAGTAATGATGAAATTGAAGAGGGTCTTGAGCTTATTAAAGAATTGTGCAGATATGCTGAGCAGTTTAAAAGGCAGCCTGTTCCGATTTCAAAGCTTAAAATCGGTTTCAAATGCGGCGGTTCAGACGCCCTAAGCGGAATAACCGCTAACGCCCTGTGCGGAAAAATTACAGATAAAATCACATCTGTCGGCGGCTCCTGTATTTTAACCGAAGTGCCTGAAATGTTCGGTGCAGAGCAGATTCTTATGAACAGAGCGCAGAATAAAGATGTCTTTAATAAAATAGCATCAATGATTAATTCCTATAAAAGCTATTTTGAGGAGCATAATCAGGTTTGTTATGAAAACCCTTCACCCGGTAATCATCAGGGCGGAATAACTACCCTTGAGGAAAAATCTCTTGGCTGTGTTCAAAAGGGCGGCTTTGCGGTAGTAACAGATGTTCTTGATTATT
>DBFOUY010000217.1:0-9114 GCA_048365975.1 Eubacterium sp. | reverse complement strand
AAACGGAACGCTTAAAGCCTGATATATCAATTGTTTTAAAATCAAACCCTGCATTCGGGACAAGCCTTGACTCCATATGATCACTTGTACCGATAAACAGAATTTCAGAATCCTTTTGTGTTTCTCTTATATATGATGCGACAGCGAGAGCAGGGTTAATATGACCTGCAGTGCCGCCTGTGGCAAATAATATTCTCATTTAATCACCTTTTATTAAACTTTCTTCTGACTTGCTTTTCGTGATACCGAAAGAACTATACCTATCTGGAACAAAAGCATCATCAGTGACGTTCCTCCGTAAGAGAAGAACGGCAATGCTATACCTGTATTCGGCAGAGTATCTGTTACAACTAAAATATTAAGTCCAACCTGAATACCTATCTGTGCAACGATTCCTATGATCAGCAGTGCACCGAATCTGTCGTGACAGCGTGAAGCGATTACAAAGCCTCTTATAACAAGTGCTGCAAACAGAATAATAACCAATGCTGCACCAATAAAGCCAAGCTCTTCACACACAATCGAGAAAATAAAGTCATTCTGAGGCTCGGAAACATAAAGATATTTCTGCTTGGAATTGCCAAGACCGACACCGAAAAGACCGCCTGATCCGATTGCATAAAGTGAATTATTTGTCTGCCAGCGTGCTCCTCTTGGCTCAAAATCCTTGTCAAGCCACGCTTTGACTCTGTCACCTGCATAATTTTCAAGCATATCAGGCATTGTAATAACTACAAACACCACAAGAACAAGAACAGCCAAACCGAAGGCAAAAAGCTTCCAGTCGCTGCCTCCTACCCACATCATTGTTGCACCGATAAGAAACATTAAAATAGTACAGGACATATGATGCTCAAGAAAAATCAGACCGCAGAAAATTACTATTATGCCAAGCGGATACATTATACCGTACTTAAAGGTTTTCATTTTACCGTAATAATCACAAATATACGAGGCAAACAGCAATATAATTGTAAACTTAGCAAGGTCGGAGGGCTGAAAAGTAAGACCGCCCGGAAGAGGAATCCAGCGTTTAAAGTCACTGTCATCTGCACCGCCGACATTTGTATGATAAAAAAGCACTAATATCAAGAGAATAATCGTTACAGCAAGTAAGGGAACAACAATTACCTTAAGCCACTTATAATTAACTTTTGACATAACAGCCATTGCAATAAGACCTACTACTGCAAAAACAAACTGTCTTGTAAAAAAATGATATGAATCGTGATTATATCTGTAATACGCTAATGGATATGATGCAGAAAAAAGCATAATCAATCCTATTGTAAGCAGGGCTATGGTCAATGCCAGAAATGGAATATCAATACTGCCCGTTACAAAAATATGATCCTTAGAAATGCCTGTTCTGTTTTTTGTTTTTATTATTTTCTGCTCACCGCTGTGAGCTGCTCTTTCAGGCATACTATGCTCCTTTCAAAAAATTTTATCTGTTATAAACTCCAAAATATAAAATAAGCAATCCAACAGCACAGCCTATTGCATTAACTATTGAAAATACAATGCAGATTTTCTTTTCCTTCCAGCCACACATTTCAAAATGGTGGTGAATAGGTGCCATTTTAAATACGCGCTTGCCGTGAGTAATTTTGAAATAACCTATCTGAATAATATCGCTCATTGTTTCACACACATAAACAATACCTATCGGAAGAAGAATAAGCGGACATTTGCAGAGGTAACCCAAAGCAACAACCATACCGCCTAAAAACAGTGAGCCCGTATCGCCCATAAATGTTTTTGCAGGATTCCAGTTCCAGCACAAGAAGCCAAGCACACCGCCGAGAAGTGCGCCTGCAAATATTTTAAGACCTGCAAATTCCATCCACTGACCTATAACAATGAATGAAACTGCAACTGTTACTGTAACAGATGAGCAAAGACCGTCAATGCCATCAGTCAGATTAACTGAATTTACACAACCATAAACGATAAAAAATGAAAGCACCCAGAAAATAATTGCTGTGAAAATATTTTTTTCAAAATTAACTGTTCCTATAAAAGGAATATTCCAGCTTGTATTGTGTGACAGCCACAGAGTCAGAATAAAGCCAAAGGTCATAATGAGCTGACCAAGTGTTTTCTGTTTTGCGGTCAGTCCTTCATTTCTTTTCATTTTGATTTTAATAAAGTCATCAGTAAAACCAACAACGCCAAAACCAAGTGCAAGAATAATTCCGCTTATTAAAAGAACTAAATCCCTATGTGTCTGTGCATTCATAATATCAGCAGTTTCAACATTTGTCTTTAATGCAAAAGCAGTTACAAGCATTGTAACAACAAATGAAACAATAATTCCGATTATGAACATCAGACCGCCCATATTAGGTGTACCCTGCTTTGACTTATGCCATGAAGGTCCGATCTCTAAAATAGTCTGTCCAAACTTCAGCTTTCTAAGCCAGGGAATAATGATAAATCCAAGACCTGCGGTAATTCCAAGTGCAATTACAACGCTTATGATAGTACTAATCATTCTTTTTTACCTCATATACTTTATTTATAACGTCCTCGAGCTTCATTCCTCTTGACGCTTTAAAAACTATTGTATCGCCTTTTTCAATAACAGGTATCAGATTTTTACAAAGCTCCTCCTTGTTATCAAAGTGAAAAGCGTTTTTCATACCCATTTCTTTGGCTTTCTCAACAATATATGCTGACATTTCGCCATAAGCAAAAAGGTAATCAAGCTTATTCTGAGCAACCATTTCACCCACTGACATATGTGCCTGCTTTGAGTAATCACCAAGCTCAAGCATATCTGCAAGAACAGCAATTTTTCTTTTGCCGTCTGTATCTGACAGAGTCGTGAGTGCAGCCTTCATAGAGTCAGGGCTTGCATTGTAACAATCCTCAATACATGTTATTCCGTTAAAGGATACACTTTTCTGACGCATTCCCTCAGGTACATAATCAGCCAGTGCATCAGCCGCCGCCTGCGAGTCAACCTGACATACATAGCCAACAGCAAATGCAGCCAAAGCATTATATACATTGTGTATTCCGATTGTAGGAATTGTTATTTCTTGTTTAGCAGTATTATCACAGTATGAAACAACAAAGGTTGTTCTGCCGTTATTTTCTGTAATATCATCAGCTGTAAAATCAGCATCTGCGGTATTTTTAACAGCATATCTGATTACAGGATATTTATCTTCCAAATTTACAGTACTGAGCATATCATCATCGCCATTCAGAATAAGAGGACAACCATAATGCATACCACTGAGTATTTCTGTCTTTGCTTTAAGTATACCCTCACGTGAACCGAGATTTTCAATATGTGAAACACCGATATTTGTAATAAGCGCCACTGTAGGCTCGACTGCATTTGAGAGCCTTTCTATCTCATTAAAATGGTTCATACCCATTTCAATAACTGCTGCCTCTATTGAATAATCAAGGCGAAACAGCATTTGCGGTACACCGATTTCATTATTAAGATTACCAAGAGTTTTAAGGGTTTTATACTTAGCACCAAGCACAAGAGCAATAAATTCCTTAGTAGTGGTTTTACCAACTGAGCCTGTTAAACCAACAACAGGCAACACAAATTTTCTGCGGTACCAGTTACTCAAACGAAGCATTGCAGTGCTTGTGTCATCAACAATGACCTGTGGTATATCAACATCAAGTCTGTGGTCGACCATTAAGGCTGACGCACCATTTTCAGCCGCTTCTGCTGCGAAGCTGTGAGCGTCAAAACGCTCACCTCTGATACATATAAAAAGACATCCCTCTGTAATTTTTCTTGTGTCAATACAGATATCTGTTATATCAGCATTACCGACAACCTCTGCACCAAGAGCATATGCTATTTCATTTAAAGTGATTTTTTCCATATCAATTAACTGTGCCGAGGATTTCGGCAACTACTTCTCTTTCGTCAAAATGTATTGTGCCTGTCGGCAGAATCTGATAGGTTTCGTGACCCTTGCCTGCAAGAAGAATAATATCGTCCTTCTGTGCATTTTCAATAGCATATTTTATTGCATCACGTCTTTGCTCAACAACCTCATAAGGAGTGTCGATACCTTTCATTCCATCAAGAATATCTTTGATAATTTCGCCTGGTTTTTCACTTCTCGGATTATCAGATGTTACAACACAGAAATCGGAAAGCTCTGCAGCAATTCTGCCCATCTTAGGTCTTTTTGTTTTATCTCTGTCACCGCCGCAGCCGAATACAGTAACCACTCTGCCCTTGGCAATTTCTTTAAGAGATGTGATTATATTTTCAAGTCCGTCAGGTGAATGAGCATAGTCAATAATTATTGTGAAATCTCTGTCACAAGGTACAACCTCAATTCTGCCCTTAACGCCATTTGACTTTCTTATTGCCAAAAGCACCTGTTCAAACTCAACACCAAGTGCCAGCGCAATTGCTGCTGCACAAAGTGAATTGTATACTGAAAACCTACCTGGTATAGGGCAATAGCATCTTCCGATTGTATCGCCAACAAGCTCATACTCGACACCATTTGATTTAAAGCTTACATTTTTAGCAATATAGCTTGCGTTATTAGTATTAACTGCATAGGTAACAAGCTTATCAAAATCAAGTCCTTCGACAATTTTAAGCCCGTTTTCATCATCTGCATTTGTAACTGCTGTATCACAGTTTTCAAAAAGAATACGTTTTGAATTAAAATAATTTTCCCAGGTTTTATGGTAATCAAGATGGTCCTGTGTCAGATTTGTAAATGCACCGACTGCAAAGCGCAGACCGTTAACTCTGCCTTGTGCAAGCGCCTGTGAGGAAACCTCCATAACACAGTACTCACACTCAGCCTCAACCATCATTGCAAAAAGCTTCTGAAGCTCATAAGGGTCAGGAGTTGTATACTTGGCAGGATAAACCTCGTCACCTATCATATTCTGAACAGTGCCGATAAGCCCCACCTTTTTGCCTGCATTCTCAAGTATCTGCTTTGTAAGAAATGTTGTAGTTGTTTTTCCATTTGTTCCTGTCAGTCCTATAAGCTTAAGCTTTTGGGCAGGATTTCCGTAAAAGTTAGCACAAATCAGAGAAAAGCTCGCTCTTGAATTTTCAACAATTATCTGATTATCAAGACCTAAATCACGCTCAACTACAACGGTAGCTGCGCCTTTTTCAAGCATTTCTGCTGCAAACGAATGACCATCAAATGCAGCACCCTTAACGCAGACAAACAGAAATCCCTCTTTAACAAGTCTTGAATCCTGTGTAACGTCAGTCACTTCAACATCATCATATGTGTTTAATACACTAACACCTTTTAAAATTTGTGACAGTTTCATTGTTAAATCCCCTTTGCTTATTTTGCAAATTATTATCAGTCAAGAACTGATTCGGTATTTTTGAAGGATACTGTAATAACAGTTCCCTGTTCAACCTCTTTATTCTTTTCCTCGCTCTGACGTGCTGCGATAACATTGCCGTTTGTCAGATCATTACCTGTTATCTCAATATTTATTTTACTGCTCTGAGCAAGACTCTTTGCTTCGCTTACAGTCAATCCGGTAAAATCAGGCACCTTGACAGTCTGCCGCTTGTTTTCGTCAGTATATAAATAAATTGTTCCACCGTTAGGTATTGTTTCCGCACTGGTCGGACACTGTCTTACAACCTTGTCACCCTTGCCGACAACTGTATAATTAAGTGAATATTCCTTGATCTCCTTTTCAGCCTCTTCAAGAGATTTACCTGTAACATTAGGAGTATAGCCTGACAGGTTTTTAAGCTCATCCTCATCATATTTAGGCTCTATTCCGAGCACACTCATTGACTCTTCAATAATCTGTGCTGCAATAGGTGCACACAAAGCGCCGCCGCCTAAATCCTGATTAGGCTCATCAACAATAATAATCATAGCAAGCTCAGGGTCATCACTCGGAGCAATTGCACCGAAGGAAACAATATACTTGTCACCCTCACCTTCCTTCGACTCACCAAGCTTTGTTGATGTACCTGTTTTACCGCCGACTCTGTAGCCTGCAACATAACCGTTTTTACCTGTACCATTATCAACAACCGCTTTCATCATTTCACGTACTGTTTTTGAGGTTTCTTCACTTATAACCTGCCTTACTACATTTGGCTCAGTCTTTTTAACAGTTTTTCCGTCCTGGTCAACAATTGATGACACAAGATAAGGTGTAACCAGCTTTCCGCCGTTAGCAACAGCACACAATCCTGTACAAACCTGAATAGGTGTAAGTGAGTTAGTCTGACCGAATGATGCAGAAGAAAGCTCAACTATACCATATTGATTTTCCTGGTAATACTGAGGAGCTGCCTCACCAGGAAGATCAATGCCTGTTGTCTGTGTAAAACCGTAAGCGTCAAAGTATTTAAAATAGTTATGTACACCAAGCTTTTGTCCCACTGTAATGAAGAACGGATTACAGGAATTTTCAAGACCCTGTGTAAAGGTTTCATGTCCGTGACCGGGATGATAATGACATTTCATAATATAATTTTCAACCTTAATAGCACCTGTGCAGTTAAAGGTTGTGTTAAGTGAAACAACATTTTCCTCAAGTGCAGCGGAAGCAATAAAGGTTTTGAACACTGAACCGGGTACATATGTATCACTGACATTAAAATTTCTCCATTGATTCTGAACAGCAGCACTTTCTGCTTCTTCCTTTTTCTTTTTGTCAGTTATTTTCTCTATCTCTTTAATATTTTTGTCATAAGTCAGTTTATAAGGGTCATTACAGTCAAAATCGGGAAGAGATGACATTGCATAAACAGCACCTGTTTTGCAGTTCATAACAACTCCGTAGGCACCCTTTGCCTGATATTCTTCAAGAGTTTCTCTGAGCCCCTTTTCAAGATAATACTGAATTGTCTGATTCAGTGTTGTTACAAGCGACATACCGTCTGTTGCCTCAACAGTAGTTTCATATTCACTTGCAATATTGTTTGAATAAGCATCCTTTGCAGTAATAACTCTGCCGTTTGTTCCTGTAAGGTCCTCATCATAAAAAGCCTCAAGTCCTGAAAGCCCCTGATCATCTGCACCAGTAAAACCTATAACAGATGATGCAAGAGAGCTATATGGATAGTACCTTTTTGTTGTCTGCTCCATTCCTATGCAATTGAGCTTGTTTTCAGAAATAAACTCAGAAATTTCTTCTTTGATATTATTTTCGACTTTTTTTTCAACAATAGCGTAATGACTTTCCTGCTTTGTTTTTTCGATAAGCTCCTCTTTCTGCTTATCGTCATATTCAAAAAGCTCGGTGAATTTATCAACAATAAGATTTCTTCGCTTTTCAGTTTCCTGCTCTTTTTTTGCAATTTCCTCTTTGGTTGCATCCTCAGCAGGCTCAAGCACAATTGCCAGCGGATCAATGTAGATATTCCAGACCGTTGCCGACTGTGCAAGCACATTGCCTTCGCTGTCATATATTGTTCCGCGCATTGCCGAGATTTCGCTGTCACGCATCTGCTGACTTTCTGCTTTCTGCGACAGCTCCTCACCTCTGACAATCTGCAGATAAAAAATTCTTGCAACATTTGTTGACAGGAGAAAAACCATTACAGCAACTAAAATAAGCAGTCTTTTAAGCATATTCTTGCCTGTATTTATCCGCATAACTTTTCCTCCTCGCAATTGTTATCTTATTTAATAAAAACTATTTGAGAGTTAGATATTTTCTAACCCTCAATATTTTACGCAATTAATATTTATAATATTACTTATTCTCATTCTCTGCTTCAGTCTGCTCAAGAAGCATAAGTGCCGTAGCCTTGCGTTCCTCCTTAAACTGAGAAACATCAATATATCTTATCTGATTTGACTGCACCTTGGACATACCAAGCTTGTCCACTGCATATTTGTCAATCATACTCATTGACACCAGTGAATTAAGCTCGCTGTTTATTCTTGTATTTTCACTTTCTGCTACAGCCAGTTCTGTCTGCAGATTTGAAATTTCGTGTGTAAGCTCATTTTTAACCGCATATGTATGCAGAACACCGAAAAACATTCCGAGAAAGGCAAGCGCCGTAAATGCTATACAGACAGATTTAATCAAAGCAGCCTTCTGCTCTTTAACAAGCTGTGCTTTGCTTTTTCTTGTATTATTGCTTCTTACCTTTAAATCTCTTTGACGCTGTTTTCTTGGTTCATATGCAGGTGCTGCAGATGACCTGCTGACATCAAATGCCTTCAGTGCATACGCTGCGTCGGATTGATATGAATATCTTCTGAAATCGCCTGAATTAGTCATCCTCTCACCTCTTTCTGTAAAACTATTATATTATATCAGTATTTTTCAAATATTCTCAGTCTTGAAGACCTTGCTCTCGGATTAACCTCAAGCTCCTGCTCTGACGGAGCTATTGCTTTCAATGCCTTCCCCTTCGGCTTGTTGCCACAGACACATACAGGGAATTCCTTAGGGCAGGTACACCCTTTGGACCATTCATTAAACTTTTCTTTAACTATTCTGTCCTCCAGTGAATGGAAGGTAATTATTGCAATTCTGCCATTTGCATTCAGGCAGTCAAATGCATCATCAAGTGCTTTTTTCAGCACATCAAGCTCGCCGTTAACCTCAATTCTTATTGCCTGAAAGGTTCGTCTTGCAGGATGAGAGTCCCTCATTGCTTTCTGAGGCATTGAAGTTTTTATAATGTCAACAAGCTCAAAGGTTGTTTCAACAGGCTTTTCTGCCCTTGCCTTAACAATATTAGCAGCAATTCTTCGTGAAAACTTTTCCTCACCATATTTAAAGATAATATCCGCAAGCTCCTGCTCACTGTAATTATTGACAACATCCCATGCACTTAATCCGCTTTTGCTCATACGCATATCGAGCGGTGCATCCTGATGAAAGGAAAATCCACGCTCACCGTTATCAAGCTGATATGAGCTGACACCAAGGTCAAGCAACAAACCGTCGATTCTATCAACACCAAGTTTATTTATAATTGATTTTAAATTTGAAAAATTATCATTGACTATTGTTATATTATCCCTGTCGCCGAGTCTTTCATTAAGAACAGAAATGGCATCAGGGTCCTGATCAATTGCAACAAGCATTTTAGCCGTTTTCGCAATTTCACTTGAATGACCGCCACCGCCTGCAGTGCCGTCA
>DBFOUY010000216.1:0-4435 GCA_048365975.1 Eubacterium sp. | reverse complement strand
TTTTACTCCCCCTGGAGCAGCGGAAAGGCTGTTACAACATTGAAATAATTTATAAAGTAAAAGAACCGATATTGTATCGGTTCTTTTTTCAATATTTGACAATTTTATAGCTGTATGTTATTCTGCTTACAAATGATTCTTTCGGTCAGGTTCAAGCCTTGTCATACTAAGGTATCTGACGGACTGTTTTTTGCAGTGCTCAGATATAAATGCGAATGGGGAGTTTATGATTATGAAAAAGAAATCAGGAGTTATAAGAGGACTTAAGATTATGATTTATGTATTGTTTGCTATAATACTTATAATTGCAGGAACACTGTTTTTTCCTTTGAAGGGTGAAAAGCATGCTGAAATCTGGAGTGCTGAAAGTGATTTTGATATTGCTGAAATTCAGACCATTGCAAAGGAAAGAAGTGATTTTAAAATTCTTATGTTCACGGATACACAGCTTTGGGCTGATCTTGGCAAAAATAAGGAATGTTATAATCAGATGGATGCTCTTGTTGAGAAAACACAGCCTGATTTAATCACTCTTCCTGGTGATGTTCTGTCAGCAATGGCAAGCCGTTTTTCAATCAATAATTTCATTAATCATATGGAAAGCTATGAAATTCCGTGGGCACCTGTTTATGGCAATCACGATAATGAAATTCCGTCAAACAGCCTCAACTGGCAGGCAGATAAATATATGTCAGCAGAGCACTGCCTTATGCAGAAAGGTCCGTCAAATCTCTATGGCTGCGGAAACTATGTTATAAATATTACTGAGAATAACGTACCTGTATATACCTTGTTTATGCTTGATAACGGAAGATATATTGAATACGATAATGGTGAAACTAAAGAGATATACATGGGCGATGAGCAGATTGAATGGTATGAATGGAATGTAAAGGGTATTGCACAGGCATCAGGCAGAACAGTGCCTTCCATGACCTTTTCACACTTTGCACAGCCTGAATTCAGAGAGGCTGTTGAAAAGTATGGTGTTAAGGGTGAGGATGATATTTATACAATTCCTGAGGAATACGGTTTTGGATATTGTCAGTATTTGCCTTCAGTTGCACCTGTGAAATCAGGATTTTTTGATAAATGCAAGGAGTTGGGCTCAACAAAATATATCTTCTGCGGTCATGACCATGAAAATAATGCAAGTATTACATATGACGGAATTACAATGACATACGGATTAAAAACGGGTCCTTCTCCCGTACCATGGAATTATGCAAAGGAAACGGGCGGAACACTTATTACTATCAGCGGAAGTACCGATAATCAAGTTGTTGATGTTGAGCATATTGTAATGAATTAGGATGAGAGAAATGCTTAGTTACAGAAAATATATAAAGCAATGATGCTAATGTAAGCGCAATAATACTGCAATTTACAGTGCTGTCAATGTTTTAAAGGATAACGGCGTTTTTATATAACTTACGTGGGCAGTGAAAAATCATCACCGCAGGAAACAAGTATTTCTCAGGGCTGGGGCATCAGCTCTTTGGGAAAATGGATGAAAAATAAAAGCAAATATGGAATAGAATGGAGTTTTGATGACGATTATTTCACAGTATTGAGAATACTGTCACAGCAAGGCTTCAGGTGCTTATTCAGTGCAATATGGAGCTTTTGATAAAACATATATTAAGGAAATTGCTCTTGCCGAAAAGAATAAGCTAAGCGGTGGTATCAACTGACGAAAAAAAGTTGAAACCACCGCTTTTGGTTAATTATTCATTAAAAGATATTCTTTTGTAACTGCGTTTGATGCACTCAAGCCTTTAAGTATGAATCCGTGGTCGCCGTGAACCTCAACAAGCTTACAGTCGGGATAAAGCTCCTTTGCTTTTTCAGAATACTTAATTTTCACCAGCTTGTCCTCAATGCCGTGAACAATAAAGACAGGCTTTCTAAACTTGCATATCTGCTCATATGGTTCAATTGATTTTGCATCAGTAACATACTTTTTGCTTAGAAGAATAAATAAACCGAAGAATTTTTCAGGTGCATTCTCAGGGTCAATTTTTGTTCCTATAACACAGCCTCTTCTTGCATCATCGGGAATGCACAGTGCAGGGTAGTACAGCATAAGCCTTTCTATATCACTTTCACGTTTAACGCCTGCAAGTGCACTGACAAGTCCGCCCTGACTGCAGCCACAGAGAGTAATGCGGTTATTGTCAACAATATCAAGTGTTTTTGCATAATCAAGAACATCAATGAGATTATCTGTTTCGGTAAAAATACTCATATCAGTGCTTTTTCCACAGGATATACCGCTGCCTGAGCAGCAGAAATCATACATAATTACAACATAACCCTCATCAATAAACGGTTTTGCGTAAGGTGAGGTAATCAGCATATTGCTGGCATATCCGTGGCTTATAATAACCGTTTTTGACGGTATTTTAATGTCAGCGTTAAATATAATTCCTCTAAGCTTTTTTCCGCCGCTTATAATTGAGAATTTCTGTATTTTCATAAAGTAATCACCTGCATTTTTATTTATCAAAGTTATGTTAACATAAAATACACAGGTTGTAAAGATGTATTGACAGATGCATTATGCAGACTGCTTTTGTCTTGCTATGTCTTTTCTGAATAACATTTTAAAAATTGTTCTTACAAACGGCTGAATGAAAAATAACTGAGTAAAGAATGCAAACGGAAAATTAAAGCAAACAAGCTTTAACCAGTTGGCAAGTAGTGTTAAGATTGAAAAATCAGTGTAGTATGGATAATAAAACCATGCAGCTAAAAAGCTCATTGAAGGGCACATTAGACCTACTGTTGCACAAATAATTGCTGTTTCAAAAATCACAGGGTTAGTTGTTCTTGGGTCAAAAACCTTGCTTGCTAATTTGAAAGATAATGGGCTTCCCATTACGCATTCAAGCATATAAGCGAAGATAAATTCGATAAGTATAACAAACCAGATTGGCATCATCTTACCAAACATATAAACTCCACCCTGCATATTGATTGCATGCAAAACACTGTCAGCACCTGTAATTTCCATTAAAGTGCTCCCATTTACCACATATAGACTGTAAAATACATAAGCGTGAACTGTTATGATGACAGTTATAAGGGCAAATATCATTCTTTGAAATTGATTTCTTGGCATAAAATAAACCTCCGTTTTGACATAAAAAAACAAGCAATGATGCATTAAATCTAAAAGTGTACATAATTACCGTAATCAGATTTATATGCTAAGCATTACTTGTGTCGTTTATGTCTATTAAATTTTATAAGTGAATTATACCAGATTTTTTTAAGAAAAGTCAATAAATATTTTTATTTATTTTGTGTTGGTAATAAATTCACTTGGGGTTATGCCGTATTCCTTTTTAAAGGATGATATAAAGTGAGATTGCGAACAGAAGCTGAGCGAAGTGCAGATTTTTTTGCTGTCTACACCTTCCCACAGCAGTGTTTTTGCAAGCTCGAGTTTTTGTTTCAATATATAATTGCTGAGACTGTCACCCGTTTCTTTTTTAAACAGATGTGAAAGGTAATCAGCAGATATTCTGCAGTTATCTGCGATACTTTTTACCGTTATTTTTTTAGAAATATTTTTGTCAATAAAGGTAATAGCTTTTCTTATGTGAGGTGAATGAATATTTTTATCTCTGCTTTCCTTCACCATTTTTGTCAGCTCCATTATTTTGCCTGCAAGAAGAAGCATAATATCACTGACTGTTTTCTGCTCATCAACAGTTCTTATGAATAAATCTGAGAAGCTGTATGCTGTCACTTCGTTAAGTCCGCCCTGAATTGCATAACGTGTTGAAAGTGCAATTGTGCTGACGGCAATATATTTGAACTGCATAAGATTGTCGTCTGACATTTCACCCACAAATATTCCGCTGTTTAAAAACGGCTGAACCTGCGTAAGCAGCTTGTCCAAATCCCCCTCCTTAATACATGATAAAAGACGTATTTCATCACGATAGGAGGTGTGTATAAGTCCTCTTTCGGATTGCTCATAAATTGAATTTTCAATTTCCTTCGGAATAGTGTTAATGCTGAGTAGTTCGTCATAATTCATTTTTACCACCTCAATGATAAAATATAGTTTTTTCGTTGCTTTGTCAATCATTACAGCAATATAATAGGGGATTTATTATAAAATATAAGCACGATGATATTAATGCAGGTGAAATTGTAATAAAAACAAAAACTCCATTGATGTGCTCAATGGAGTTTTAACTGCTTTATTTTATAAGAAGATTTGCATTCTGCTCAAGAATTTCTATTGCCTGAGATCCACACTTTTTCAGTATTGCTTTTATACCGTCCTCATAGCTCGGCGCACGTGAGGTAAGATTGTGACAGTCAGAGCCTATAAAATGAATTCTGCCGCTTTCAAGATATTTAATAAGCTTTTTGCGTATTCCTCTCGGTGATTCAGAAAAAGAACTTATGTTAACCT
>DBFOUY010000215.1:0-2675 GCA_048365975.1 Eubacterium sp. | reverse complement strand
CGCTTGTTCTGCCTCTCCAGAAATTTCCGCCGCCTACAACGATGCCAACCTCAACACCTAAATCAGCGACCTCTTTAATTGACTTACAAATTTTAACTACGGTATCAGTGTCAATACCTGTACCCTTTTCACCGGCGAGAACCTCACCGCTGAGTTTTAACAATATTCTTTTATATGCTATGCTCACGGGAATACCTCCATACATATTATTCCTTTATATAATAATATAAATTATAAATAAAGTAAATAGCTATAATAAATATTTAACAAAATAAATAACAAATGAATAACGGAAGGGCAAATAACCCTTCCGTTTTAAAAAATCATTCTGACATATTAACAGCCTTATTAATCACAGCATAATCCTTTGCATTGATTACACCATCATTATTAACATCAAACACATAGCCAAGCAATCTTACATCAGCAGTATTTTTGTTAATATATGTAGGGAACAAGCCTGATACATTTTTAGGGTCACGCTTGTCTGTGCCGCCGCATACAGTACAGGTATAAACAAGAGTACCATTATTTTCAGTGTTTGTATACAGATACTTATGACCTGTTGCAGGAACAACATTTGTCTTTGTTTTACCGCACAAGCTGCAGGTATCAACAGATGTTGAGCTTAATATGCAGGTAGGCTTAACCTTTATTTCGGTTGTATAATAGCCCTCGAGCCATTCATCGTGATTAACTGATGCAGGCTCAGTCTGAGCACACCTTGTACAGGTTGGAGTAATCATTGTATGACCGGGTTTGTCCTCAATATCCACAATAACATCTTCCATATTATGACCGAGCTTTTCAAGCACAATATCAAATTCAACGCTGCACACTGTACATACTGATTTAGCAGCACCATCATGCTCGCAATCGGCTTCTGAAATAATTGTGTAATTTGTTTCATCAGGAGTATGACCCAGTGCTGAAAGAACTGTTGTTTCTTTAGCGGCGCAGTTTGCGCACTTAAAGGTGTTATAGCCTGCGGCTGTGCAGGTAGGTGCAACAGATTCACTTTCCTGCAGAACAAGCTCATGACCAAGAGCAGGAATATTATCGCTCTTTGTCATTGTACATCCTTCATTTATACATTTGTAATAAATTTTGCCGACGTGTGTACAGTCAGGTGCAGTTCTTGTGGTTTCCTCCCAGTTATGCTGACCTGTTGCAGGAATTTCAACATATCTTGACTGTGAGCATATTGTACAAACATCACGCTGTCTTCCGTTAATAATACACTTTGCCGGAATAACAACTGTTGAGGAATATCTGCCCTCAACCCACTCTACATGATTAGCTACAGTACTTTCCTCTCCGCATTGCGTACACTTTAAAACTGTATATGTATGTCCATCCTCGGCAGTTTTGTCAATAATATGATCCTCAATATTATTGTGTCCTTTGGCTTTTATCGTTTCAACAACAGCTTCATTACAAAGAGTGCAAACACCCTCTCTTGAGCCATCCTCAGTGCAGGTTGAATCTGTTACGGAAGTATAATTTTCAATCTTATGATTACCCTTCATGGCTATTTTTCTTTCAACATTATTACATCCGTCAACTATACAGGTAAATGTTTCAATACCTGATTTGGTACAGGTTGCAGTATTTGCATACTCATAAAAGCCCTCAACAAAAGCTTTATGCTCTATTTTAATTGATTCTTCATTGCAGTTTTCGCACACACGCAAGGTATAAACGTGACCATTCTGAGCCGTTTCATCAGAAATCTCAAGAGTAGCCCATCTGTGATTGACAGGAGGAATTTCCTCTTCAGGGAACTCAAAGCCGCAGTCATCACATACTTTCTTTTGTGAGCCGGGTTCTGTACATCCTACAGGGGTCACAATTTCGTAATGATTATTTGAATGTGTGCAGTCATCTATTGATTCAAACCTGTAATTCTTAGCTTCAGCATATTCCTGTGTAGTGGAATTACTGTGACCACGCATAGTCAATGTCTGAGCAGAGCCATGAAACGGATCCTCACCGCTGTTAATAAGCTTTATTCCGCCGTACTCACAATTTGCGTTATAAACTGTAACAGTAGAAATAAAATCACAGTTAGCAAATGAACGCAGTCCTATTTCAGTAATAGTGTCAGGGATTTCAATATCAACAAGCTTTGTATTGAAGAAGCAATAAGGATCAACCTTAGTGATCGTCGGTGAAAAAACGACAGTTGTAACTCCTGTATCTCTGAATACGCTTGAACCTGTTGAGGTCAGACCTGTACCATATTTAACAGTTTTAAGGTTTGTACATTCTGTAAACGCATACTGGCCCAGACTTGTAAGCGAATCAGGGAAGGTTATGCTCTCAAGGGCTGTACAACCGAGGAAGGCTCTGTGACCGATTGTTGTCAATCCGTCAGGAAGCTTGATTTTTTTCAGAGCGGTACAATTTCTGAACGCACCATATGTAGCCTGGTCAGTGCCCTCAAGTGTCGGTACAGTGTCACCTGTGATTTTTGTCAGCGTGCTTGGCAGTGAAACATCAGTAAGAGCAGTGCAGTTATAGAAATTCAGCTTTCCTATAGTGGTAATACCCTCGTTTATAACTACCTTCTGAATCTGATCTTTATAATCATCCCAAGGTCTTTTGTTGATAGCTGTATCACCATAATCTTTGGTCGCACCTGTGCCTGATATTGTCAGAGTTTTAGTTGACTC
>DBFOUY010000214.1:0-12341 GCA_048365975.1 Eubacterium sp. | reverse complement strand
ACACTTGGATGAAGTCTTAAGCCGCCCTTGAAAGGACCGATAGCAGAGTTAAACTGTACACGATAACCACGGTTAACATGTACCTCACCGTTATCATCAACCCAAGGAATACGGAACATAACCTGCCTTTCAGGCTCAACAAGTCTTTCAAGAAGACCTGTTTTCTGGTATCTTGGATCATTATCAACTACAGGAGCTAAAGATTCAAGTACCTCTTCTGCAGCCTGAATGAACTCAGGCTCGTTAGGATTTTTGATTTTTAAATCATGTAAAACTTTCTGTGAATAAGTCACAATGATTTCCTCCCTTAAATAATTTATAATAACAGAAACAGAATTTTATATGCATAATTAATGTATATAACTCCTGTTTTAAGTGCCGTCTTTAACACTTTAGTGTGATTATAGCAATATAAGCATATTTTGTCAACTTTTTGTGCATATTTATACATTTGGTGTATGAGATTTGTGATTTTATCTAATTATTATATGAAATCAGCAATATAAATATGATAAAATAACATAAGGACCGATAATACTATCGGTCCATTTGTTATATGAATTATTTTAATGTAACAACAGATTTTGTACCACTGTTCCAAGCAGAGAAAAATGTCTTGCCGTCTACCTTACTGAAGGTACGAATACGTACATAATATCTTGTATTTCCGGCTCTGCCTGTTATTGTTTTGCTTACGTTATTTGCTCCCACAACAGATACAGAAGCAGCATTTGAAAAATCACTTTTTGTAGAATACTGAATCTGGTAGCCCGTTACCTGACTTGACTGTTTATTCCATTTGAGAGTAAAACCGTTCTTTATTGCCTTGAAACCTCCCTTATTACTCGGAACAAACTCTGTACCCTTAGGATTAATACAATATCCGATTGTTTTTGTACCTGTATAATTACCCTTGAATTTAATTGTAACAGTATACTTGTTTACATTTTTTGAGTTTGCGTTTGAGTAGGTTACAGTGTAGTCCTTGTTAAGCACTAAAGTATTACCTGCACTGTCTTTAGCTATGACACCTGGTTTCTGAACCTTGCCGTTATATGTAAGATTGTTAGTGCTGAGCTTTACAGTTTTCGGAGCAGCCGCATTTATTCTGTATCCGATTGTTTTTGTGCCCTTGTAATTACCTTTTAAGGTGATTGTTACAGTATACTTGCCCACAGCAGTTGAGTTTGCATTTGAGTAGGTTACAGTATAGTCTGTGTTGAGTTTGAGGGTTTTGCCTGCACTATCCTTTACGATAACGCCCGGCTTCTGTGCCTTGCCGTTATATGTAAGGTTGTTAGTGCTGAGCTTTGCTGTTTTAACATAAGCAACCTCTGAGCCTATAATTACCTTACTGCACTTTGTACAGGTCTTTTCACCTGTGTAACCATCGTCAGTAAAGGTTGCCTTAACCTGATTCTGACGCTTGTAGCTGTGAGCACAAGGTGTATAGCCTGAAGGTGCACTGTCACTGAGTGTTACCTTGAATGTTCCTCTTTCATTTGCATAGGCTGAAAAAATAACTATGTCTCTTTTGGTAAGATTCATCTCAATACAGAAATTACCATTTTTGTAGTTGTCATCTTCCATAATGGCATCATTCACATCTTCAGCATCAGACGGTATTGCTATGCCGTAAGTATCAATACTTCCGGTTGAATAGAAATAATATTTGCCTGTTTTTGTTGCCATAAACATAAACATAATCATATCATCAGAATTAGTAGGGTCATTAACAACAACTGTCTTTGTCTGACCTAATCTGATTTCATCATATGTTTCTGCTTTTGCCGAAAATTCAGCTCCTGCTGCTACGCTCATCAGCATAACTAATGACATAACTAATGATAATAATTTTTTCATACCAATTCTCCTTTATAAAAATATTATCGTCGCAAGTCTATTATATCAAATATAATATTCTATTTCAAGACCCAATCAGCAAAATATCTTCACACTGTTACGATGTGAAAACTTATTTCTAAAATAACAAAGGACCGAAAATATCGGTCCTTCTCTTTTTATATTATCACTTAATCAATGATTCGCCGGTCATTTCCTCAGGCTGAGGAAGGTCGAGCATTTTAAGCATAGTAGGTGCAATATCACAAAGCTTGCCGCCCTCACGAAGCTCTGTACCCTTTCCGCAGTTTGCAGCAACAAAAGGAACAGGATTTGTTGTGTGAGCAGTAAATGGTGAGCCGTCAGGCTCCTTCATCATATCAGCATTACCGTGGTCTGCAGTAATAAACAGGCATCCGCCCATTTTAACAACTGCATCATAAAGTGAGCCGACACACTTATCAACAGCCTCAACAGCAGCAACTGCTGCATCAAAGATGCCTGTGTGACCAACCATATCGCAGTTAGCAAAGTTAACGATAATTACATCATATTTGCCTGAAAGCACTGCTTCATCAAGCTTTTCAGAAACCTCATACGCACTCATTTCAGGCTTAAGGTCATAGGTAGCAACCTTAGGTGAAGGGATTAAAATTCTATCCTCACCCTCATTAACAGCTTCAACACCACCGTTGAAGAAGAAGGTTACATGAGCATATTTCTCTGTTTCAGCAATTCTGAGCTGAGTCATATCGTTCTTTGCCAGATACTCGCCGAGAGTATTTTCAAGGCTCTGAGGCTTGAAGGCAACAAGAACATTCGGCATTGTTGCGTCATACTGAGTCATACATACATATGTCAGCTCAAAACGTTCTCTTTCAAAGCCTGTGAAAGCATCATCAACAAATGTTCTTGTAATTTCTCTTGCTCTGTCAGGGCGGAAATTAAAGAATACAACACTGTCCTTAGCACCGATTCTACCCTCATTTTCAAGGCATACAGTAGGCTCAATGAACTCATCGGTTACATTTTTGCCGTCAGCGTCAACCTTTTCATAGCTTTCCTCAATTGCCTTAACAGGATCAGAGGTTTTGATACCCTCACCGAAAACAAGAGCATCATAAGCCTTTTTAACTCTGTCCCAGTTATTATCTCTGTCCATTGCATAATATCTGCCCACAACAGTAGCAACCTTGCCTACACCGATTTCATTAAGCTTTTCAACAGCCTCGGCAACAAAATCCTTACCGCTTGTAGGCGGAACATCACGTCCGTCCATAATACAGTGAAGATAAACCTTTTCAAGTCCCATCTTCTTAGCAAGCCGGACAATTGCCCAGATATGTGAATTATGAGAATGAACACCGCCATTGCTCATAAGACCCATAAGGTGAAGCGCTGTACCATTATCAATTGCATTCTGAACAGCAGTCTTTAAAGCTTCATTCTCAAAAAAGTCGCCGTCCTCAATTGACTTTGTAATTCTTGTAAGCTCCTGATATACAATTCTGCCTGCGCCGATATTTGTATGACCAACCTCTGAGTTACCCATCTGTCCGTCAGGCAGACCGACATTCAAGCCGGACGCACCGATATAGGTGTATGGATTTTCAGCCATAATTCTGTCGAGATTTACTTTGTTGGCAGCAGCAACAGCATTGCCGTAATCGCTGTCATTTCTGCCGAAACCATCCATAATACAAAGTACTACAGGTTTTTTCATATTAATGTCCTCCAAATCAAATGGGTGGGAAATCCCACCCATATCAGATATTTAATTATTTGCTTGCAGCCTTAACAATGATTGAGAAATCCTCAGCCTTAAGTGAAGCACCGCCGATAAGTCCGCCGTCAACGTTAACCTTTGCAACAAGCTCATCAGCATTCTTAGCGTTCATTGAACCACCGTACTGAATTGTAACAACCTGAGCTGCATCCTCGCCATAAGCCTCTGCAATAGCCTGACGAACATAACCATTACCCTCGTCAGCCTGATCAGCAGTAGCTGTTACGCCTGTGCCGATAGCCCATACAGGCTCGTAAGCGATAATAACATCCTTAAGCTGATCAGCAGTAACATTTGTAAGAGCCATTTTTGTCTGATACTTCAGAAGAGTTTCTGTATAGCCAAGCTCTCTCTGCTCAAGAGTTTCACCAACACAAACGATTGGCTTAAGACCCTTTTCAAGAGCCTTGAGAGTGCGAAGGTTAACAGTCTGGTCTGTTTCACCAAAATACTGTCTTCTCTCGCTGTGACCGATAACTACATACTCAACACCAAGCTCGAGGAGCATATCTGCTGAAACCTCGCCAGTGTAAGCACCGCTGTCCTTAAAGTGAACATTCTCTGCACCGATTTTGATGTTTGAGCCCTTTGCAGCCTCAACTGCTGCAGGAACGTCAACAAATGGTACGCAAAGAACAACATCGCAGTCAGCATCTGCTACGAGTGGCTTCATTTCGTTAATAAGTGCAGTTGTCTGAGCAGGAGTATTATTCATTTTCCAGTTACCTGCAATAACTGCTTTTCTTAAATCTTTATTCATAATCCATTTACCTCATTTATTTTTGATTTATTCTTTATCAGCGAGTGCACAGATACCAGGTAAATCCTTGCCCTCAAGGAATTCAAGAGAAGCACCGCCACCTGTTGAAATATGACTCATCTTATCAGCAAAGCCAAGCTTTGTAACAGCAGCAACTGAATCACCACCGCCGATAACTGAGATTGAACCGCTCTCTGCAACAGCCTTAGCTACACAGATTGTACCTGCTGCAAAGTTATCCCACTCAGAAACGCCCATAGGACCATTCCAGATAACAGTGCCTGCACCCTTGATTGCATCTGCAAATATTTCCTGTGTCTTAGGACCGATGTCAAGACCCATCCAGCCGTCAGGAATTTCATCGCTGTTAACAATCTGTGATTCAGTATTTTCGTCGTATTCCTTACCAACCTTGTTATCAACAGGAATAAGGAATTTAACTCCCTTTTCCTCAGCAGCCTTCATCATTTCGCCTGCCTTTTCAACCCAGTCAGCCTCAAGAAGAGAATCACCGATGCTGTGACCGAGGAATTTCATAAAGGTATAAGCCATACCACCGCCGATAATGATAGTATCACACTTTTCAATCAGGTTAGAGATAACGCCGATTTTGTCTGAAACCTTAGCACCGCCGAGAATTGCAACAAGCGGTCTTTTAGGGTCGGCAAGAGCACCGCCCATAAACTTGATTTCTTTTTGAATAAGGTAACCGCAAACTGCAGGTAAATAAGATGCAACACCTGTTGTTGAGCAGTGTGCTCTGTGTGCAGTACCAAATGCATCGTTAACAAAAATATCAGCAAGTGAAGCAAGCTCTTTTGAAAAATTCTCTTCGTTCTTTGTTTCTTCTTTTCTGTAACGAACATTCTCAAGAAGCATAACCTCGCCGTCCTTAAGCTCAGCAGCCATAGCCTTAGCGTTTTCGCCGACTACCTCTGCATCCTCAGCAAGCTTAACCTCGACACCAAGATACTCACTGAGCTTTGCAGCAACAGGAGCAAGGCTGAACTCAGGCTTGTACTCGCCCTTTGGTCTGCCGAGATGTGAGCAAAGAATAACTCTTGCACCGTTTTCCATTAAATATTTAATAGTAGGAAGAGCAGCAACAATTCTCTTGTCGTTTGTGATTTCGCCGTCCTTAAGCGGAACATTAAAATCACAGCGAGCCAAAACTCTTTTGCCCTTAACGTCAATGTCTTCAATAGTCTTTTTGTTTAAAGCATCCATTAAAATTACCTCTCTTTTGATAGTTAATTTTTTAACAATTAAAATTTGCCTATATAATTATATATTATTTTAACCTATAATGCAAGAAATAATTACCTCATTTTACAAAATACAGAATATTAAGCAAAAAAGTGGTACAGTTAAACCGTACCACTTTAAATAATTATTTAGAAATTCTGATATATTAAGCCTTATTAGCCTTTGCAGCTTCTGCGGCAGCCTCAAGCTTAGCTTCAAGTGCAGCTTCCTTCTCTTCTCTGAATTTCTTAATCTTATCTTCATATTCAGCTTCGTTAAACTTATATTTAATCATTGGGAATATCTGAAGGATAAGACCGATTGAGCCGAGAACAGTAAGCATAAAGAATATTGCATTAAGTACAGGAGTATGATTTGCAAGCATTACATCTCTTGTAAGCTGACCTGCATCCTTAAGTGCTGTAAGCTCTGTTGACATTGTTGAATAGCCGAATGCATTAACAACTGCCATAACGATAAGGTTAAACAGTGCAATACCGATTTTGTTGATAAGGCTCTTGAATGAGAATACTGCACCCTCGAGTCTTTCGCCAGTTTCCATTTCAATAACATCTACTGCATCAGAGAATATAGCCTGAAGGAGTACAATACTCATACCAACAGGGAAATTAGTGAAGAAACGGCATACACAGTAAACGACAAAACCTATTCTTGCCTGAGTAAGATTTTCACTTGTGTAAGGAACTAGATACTGGCATACTACAAATACGATTACGTTTGCAACTGCACATATCCATGACATATGTATAAATAGCGTTTTCTTGTCCATCTTCTTAAGCAGTGCAGGAACGATTGCCATTGAAAGCATATATGAAATACCGCTGCTGATGCTGAGAATCGGGAAAAGAAGTCCCTCTTCAGTAAGATTAGGATTAAACCCGATATTAGTTTCCACCCACGCATTAAGTGCGGGGAAATTGAATATTCCGTAGCAGTTCCACTTTGCAAAGAACATAAGGAACATAGCACCAAGATTAACAACTGCATTGAAAAATGTTGCAACGAGAAGCGATCTCATATTTTTGTTTCCGAATACAATTTTAAGAGCTTTTCTGTATTTAACAGGCTCTTCCTCGATATAAACCTTTTCCTTGATACCGAAGAAGGAAATAGCAATAGGGATACCTGCAAGCACTGCAAATACTATTGATGCAACAAAGAAGCCCATTCTTGCATCTTCAAATGCATAAACAATCGGGAAAAATACAATTGAAGGAAGAATTGTACCGATTGAGCCGAAGATATTACTGATAGAAATAGCACTTACTCTCTTTTTGCTTTCAGGGAAAACAAGCGGAGTAAGACCCTGATAAGGAATATCAATTGCAGTATAGAATGTATAGAAAATAAGATAAGCTGCAACTGCATACCAGAAATTGCCTGTATTAACCGACTCACTTGATCTTACAATATGGAAATCATTTCCGATAGTGGAAATAGTTGAAGAAATATCAATCTGAGAAATAGCAAATGATTTTGAATTGACAAAATCAACAGGAGCAAAAAGTAAAATCAGACCAACCATCATTGGAATAACCATCCACAGAAGATAAGGTCTGCACTTACCCCATTTTGTACGTGTTTTGTCGACAATCATACCCATCATCGGGTCATTGACAGCATCCCAGATTTTAGTTACAGTAAGTACAAGACCTGCACCAACCATACCTAAACCAAGGTTGTCTGCCAGATAAACATTAAGTGCGTTACTGATAACATTAACAACTGTAAGCAATCCGAAAGGAAGAAGAGAAAAGGCAAGAATTTCTTTAACACTTGCATCCTTCAGATTAATCATTTTCCTTTTCGCCAAAATATCCACCTCATTATAAAAAAATACGTATGGCAAGAACACCACACGCTCAATGCCTAAGTATTATAGCATAAATAAATCTAAAAAGATAGACAAGATTTGCATAAAACAAAAAACATCTGTTTTGCACAAATTCAAAGTCGCTTTTTTGTGCAAAACAGACATATTTTGTGTTTTGATTTATGTTACAGAACATTATAAAAGCACGGCTTCAAAACAAAGCCGTGCTTAACCTTTAATAATTACTGCTCAACAGGATAAACAGAAACCTTTTTTCTGTCCTTACCCATTCTCTCAAACTTAACAGTACCGTCGATAAGAGCAAAAAGAGTATCGTCCTTACCGATGCCAACGTTATTGCCAGGGTGAATATGTGTGCCTCTCTGGCGGTAAAGGATGTTGCCTGCAAGAACAAACTGTCCGTCAGCTCTCTTAGCGCCAAGACGCTTTGACTCTGAATCACGACCGTTCTTTGTAGAACCCATACCTTTCTTATGAGCGAAAAGCTGTAAATCTAACTTAAGCATTATTACACCTCCGATAAATCACTTTAATATTATCAGGATAGTCCTTTTCAAGCTCTGTCAAATGGAGCTTAAGTCCGTTAAGAATATCCTGCGCCGGTGTGGCATCCTGCATAATCATCAGCTTTAAAAAGCCATCCTCTGCTCTTGCATCAGCATCAAGGCCAAGCACATCAGTGACAGTATTAGCTGTCATAAGGCAGGCACTTGAAACGAATGCACAGATAATGTCTTCCCCAGCATCAGCAGCCATTGAATGACCTTGTGCCTCAAAGCCGCATAATCCATTTATGCCACGATAAAATTCAATGTTAATCATTACGCATTAATCTTGGTAATCTCAACCTTAGTGTATGGCTGACGATGACCCTTCTTGCGTTTCTCGTCCTTCTTTGGCTTGTAGGTGAAAACAGTGATTTTCTTGCCCTTGCCGTTCTTAAGAACAGTAGCGTCAACAGTTGCATTTGCACAATCCTTAGCAACCTTGATGCCATCCTCTGTACCAACTGCAAGAACTGTATCGAAAGTAATCTTCTCTTCAGCCTCAGCATTGAGCTTTTCGATATAGAGAACATCACCTTCAGCAACCTTATACTGCTTACCACCTGTTACGATAACAGCGTACATAGTTATATCTCCTTACACAAGTCTCGCTATGATGGGTGCATAACGACTTAAACCCATAATATGCGGCTTAAATAAGATAACACAATATATTATCAAAGTCAACATTTTTTTGAAAATATTACAATATCAGTAAATGAATTTATTTATAAAGCTTAGGATTATTTGTTCTGCCGAAAATATAGTCTGTCGAAACATCATAAAAATCAGCCAGTGACAAAAGATGCTCAAGCGGTATATTCTGAAATCCACGTTCATAGCGTGAATAAACTGTCTGTTGAATACCCAGGTATTCGGCAATATCACTTTGCTTCATATCCTTGTCTTCCCGCAAATCCTTTAAACGCTGAAAATACAAATTCCTCATCCTTTAATACTAATCGGTACTATTTGACTTTATCATTAAATATAAGAAATGTTATTTATACAGTACTTATAAGTTCTACAAAATACAAAAAAGTACTATATAAAGCATTATGCTGCATACTATTAAAAATAATACTTTACTTTTTAATAAGCATATGGTATAATTTTCTCGCTGTAAACGATTTACTCGGTTTTGGGTTTAAACCTATTATAGGTGTTCACCTGCCCTTTACTGTGTTTATCGACATCGGCAAATAAATTATAATGAGGTGAAATTATGACACAGGCTGAAAAGCAGGCTATTATGAAGGAATACGCTACTCACGAGGGTGACACCGGTTCACCTGAGGTACAGGTTGCTGTTCTTACAACAAGAATTAATGAGCTTACCGAGCATCTCAAGGTGCATAAGAAGGACCATCACTCACGTCGCGGTCTTTTAAAGATGGTAGGTCACAGAAGAAATCTTCTTGTATACCTTTATAATAAGGACATCGAAAGATACCGTGCTCTTATCAAGAAGTTAGGTATCCGTGATACTCTTGACAGATAATTTGTCAAATAGGCAAGCACTGTTCTTCGGTGCTTGCCTCGTTTAATTTCTATAATTAAAGGAGGGGCAGACAATAGTAGTAAATTGAGCATATAATTATTCTTTGTATGCTGAATTTATTACTATTGCACCTCCTTGATTAAATATATTTTTGAGAGGTAAAATCTATGTTTTTCAAAAACTTTAAGGTTTGGGAAACCGAGCTTGCCGGAAGAAAGCTCACACTTGAAACCGGCAAAATGGCAGGACTTGCTAACGCATCAATCCTTGCACGTTACGGCGAAACTGAGGTGCTCTGTAATGTTACAGCTTCAGCTAAGCCAAGAGAGGGCGTTGACTTCTTCCCTCTTTCAGTAGACTATGAGGAGAAGATGTATTCTGTAGGCAGAATCCCCGGCTCATTCCTCCGCCGTGAGGGCAGAGCAAGCGAAAAGGCAATACTCACATCACGTTGTATTGACCGCCCTATCAGACCGCTTTTCCCTAAGGATTTAAGAAATGACTGTTCAGTAGTTGCAACAGTAATGTCTGTTGACCCTGACTGCTCACCTGAAATCACAGCAGCCATCGGTGTATCAGCAGCTATTGCAATTTCAGATATTCCATGGGCTGGTCCTATCTCATCAGTTAATGTTGGTCTTGTTGACGGCGAAATCGTTATCAACCCAACACTTGAGCAGAGAGAAAAGACTGATCTTACACTTACAGTTGCATCAACTGCTGACCTTGTTGCTATGATTGAGGCAGGCGGTAATGAAATTGATGATGACACAATGTTCAATGCTATTATGGCAGGTCACGAAGAAAACAAAAAGATTGTAAGCTTTATTCAGGGTATTGTTGATGAAATCGGCAAGCCAAAGTTCGCTTATGAATCAAGCGATCCTGATCCTGAAATTATGGCTGAGATTGAAGCATTCTGCATTGAGGATGTTAAAAAGGCACTTGACACAGACGACAAGCTTGTTCGTGATGAGGCTCTCCTCCCTATCTATGAGGCTGTTCACGAGAAATTTGACGAGCGCTTTGAGGGCTGCGAAGCTAAGCTTGATGAAATTATGTACCTTGTTCAGAAGCACGTTGTTCGTGCATGGCTCAAGGACGAGCATAAGAGAGTTGACGGCAGAGGAATTGATGAAATCCGTCCTCTTAACGCTGAGGTTGATTTGCTTGCAAGAGTTCACGGCTCAGGTCTTTTCACAAGAGGTCAGACTCAGGTACTTTCAGTTACAACACTCGGTCCTATGAACGACGCTCAGCTTCTTGACGGACTTGACGAGCAGACTGAAAAGAGATATATTCATCACTATAACTTCCCATCATACTCTGTTGGTGAAACAAAGCCTTCAAGAGGTCCGGGCAGACGTGAGATCGGTCACGGTGCACTTGCTGAAAAGGCACTTGTTCCTGTTCTTCCGAGCGTTGACGAGTTTCCATATGCTATCAGAGTTGTATCTGAGGTTCTTTCTTCAAACGGCTCAACATCTCAGGGCTCTATATGCGGCTCAACACTCTCACTTATGGCTGCAGGTGTTCCGATTAAAGCTCCCGTTGCAGGTATCAGCTGCGGTCTTATCACAGGCGATGAGGGCGTTTACGGCGACTTTATGACAATGGTTGATATTCAGGGTCTTGAAGATTTCTACGGCGATATGGACTTTAAGGTTGCAGGTACAAAGAAGGGTATCACAGCTATTCAGATGGACCTTAAGGTACACGGCTTAACTCCTGAAATCATTAAGGAAGCATTTGCTAAAACTCACGCTGCAAGAGATTATATCCTTGACGAGGTTATGCTCCCTGTTATCAGCGAGCCGAGAAAAGAGCTTTCAAAGTATGCTCCTAAGATGTATACTCTTACAATTAATCCTGAAAAGATTGGTGATGTTATCGGTAAGGGCGGCAAGGTAATTCAGGAAATTCAGGCTGATTATGACGTTAAGATTAACATTGAAGAGGACGGCAGAGTATTCATCAGCGGTGTTGATGCTGAAAAGTGCGAAGGTGCTGTTAACATTGTTAAGCTTATCGCTACCGACCCTGAGGTTGGCTCATTCTATAACGGTATCGTTACAAGAATTATGAACTTTGGTGCATTTGTTGAGATTGCTCCAGGTAAAGAGGGACTTGTTCATATCTCAAGACTTGATGTTAAGAGAACTGAGCAGGTCGAGGATGTTGTTAACGTTGGTGATTCTGTTATCGTTAAGTGCATTGAGATTGACGATCAGGGTAGAATCAACCTTTCAAGAAGAGATGCTCTCATCGAGCTTGAAGGTATGACACCTGAAAACGAAATCGACGAAACACCAAGAAAGCCAAGAAGAAACTTCAACAGAAGATAATCGAGATTTAGTATAAAGTGTGTAAGTTATGAAAATAGCTTGCACACTTTATTTTTATACCAAATACCTGTTTTTCACAGCAAATTCCAAGTAGTGCGAATTCAATGCTGACACCTCAATAAAAAATTAATTATAGAACTGTAATATCCTAATTTATCAGTACTGATTGTCATAATAAAAAGAATTTGAACTTTTAACCTCTAAAAAACGACTGTAAGAATTTGATATTATGTTCCAAACAAAATTAATACCAGGCTTAAATATCATATAAAACTCATCTGTAAATTTAATAACATCACCATTAAATCCGCTTTTGAATCTGTATACTCCGTACATAGGATTATTTTCATTCTTATATCCTGAAACACCTCCAAAATCATATATATCGCATTTTTTATTTATTGCCCATTTAATCATTTCCCATTGCAGCAAATAGGTCGGCATATAGTTTCTGTATTTGTT